>CAZSFB010000213.1:0-5649 GCA_964606035.1 uncultured bacterium
ATCGAAAAAAGACTAAAAGGCCGCCGGTCCGAGGTCGTCGCCTCCAGTTTGGGCTATGATGACCGGGTCGAGGAACTCGCAAGGATGCTCGGAGGTGAAAATATCGCTGCTTCCACACGGACGGCAGCGAAAGAAATGCTGGAGATATGGAAACAGGCGAACGGCTGAAACCAGTCCCGGCTGTAAGGATTGAGCGCCCCACGACTGACGACGTGGATGCCATCCATGACCTGATCGCCTCGGAGGCCGTCAGGAATGAGCTCCTGCCCGTGGACAAGGACAGTATATATGAGTCGCTCAGGGATTTTTTCGTGGCACGCCGGAGCGACGGGCGGCCCGTCGGGACCGTCGCCCTGCATGTCTATACATGGGATCTCGCCGAAGTCCGGAGTTATTGCGTGGCCGAGGAATGGCGGGGGCTGGGAGTCGGAGGTCTGCTCCTCCGCCAGGTGATTGACGAGGCCAGATACCTCCGGATCGGGGAGATTTTCGCCCTGACCCGCAAGCCCGAGCTCTTCGAGCATTTCGGCTTCCGGAGGGTCGATAAAACTTTCCTTCCACATAAGGTATGGAAGGATTGCCTGAAATGTCCAAAACTACTGAACTGCGACGAAGTCGCTGTGCTATTGGAAGTCTGAATGAGCCTGAACACCGCACGACTACTAAATGATCTTGCCCGCCAGCTGAAGGCCAAAAAGGCCACCGGCTGGGACATTTACCTGGACCAGTCTGAAACCATCCGGGTGGAAGCCAAGGACGGCGGGGTTGAATCAATGACCAAGGCGATCAGCACGGGTCTTGGAATCCGTGCCATCCACAAGAAAGCTGCCGGCTTCGCCTATACGACGGATTTCAGCAAGCCAGCCCTCAAATGGGCAGTGGATTCGGCCGTGGCATCGGCAAAGGCTGCCACACCGGATGACTTCATGAAGATCGCTCCAAACACCCCGATCCCGGCCAATGATCTTGAACTGACGGACCCGGCCCTTACTGCGCTGACCGACAAGAACAAGATCGACCTTGCCCTTCAGCTTGAAAGTATGACCCGCCGGAGTGATCGCCGGATTACCCGCGTACGAAACGCCCATTACCAGGAGGTCAAGAAGACTATTTCCATCTGGAACTCCGAAGGCATGAAACGCGAGGCCGGTACGGTCCAGTCAGTCATGAGCGTCATGGCTGTGGCCGAATCCGGCGGTGACTGCCAGTCAGGATATGATTTCGTCGAGAGCCGCTTTCTGGAAGACCTCAATCCGGGCCGGGTGGCCCGGAAGGCGGCCCTGAATGCGGTAGAACAGCTCGGTGCCAAGCCGATCCAGTCCCGTAATGGCCCAGTCGTACTCGATGCGCTGGCTGCCTGCGAACTTCTGGGTGCCCTGAGCCCCAGCTTCTGCGCCGACGCGGTACAGAAGAAGCGGTCCTGGCTGGACAACAAGGTCGGCAAGAAGGTTTTCAGCCCGCTGATCACGATTTACGACAATGGTCTCCTGCCCAAAGGCACCGGCACATTCCCTTTCGATGATGAAGGTGTGCCACGACAGAAAACCACACTCGTGCGGGAAGGCATTCTCGAAAATTTCCTCTATGACACCTATACCGCTGCAAAGGCCGGGACGAAATCAACCGGCAACTGCACCCGGAGCTCTGGATTCCAGTCAGGCCCATCCGTTGGGATATCGAACTGCTATATCCGGCGGGGAAGCTTTTCCCTGAAAGATCTGCTGAGCGAGCTCCGAAGCGGTCTTTTCATCACAGACCTTTCCGGTGTCCACACGGCCAATCCGGTAAGCGGGGAGTTTTCCCTGGGCTGTTCCGGATTCATCGTTGAAAACGGGCGCCGGACAGGCCCGTTTAATGGAATGGTCATCAGCGGGAGCCTGTTTGACCTGTTCCTGAAGGTGGAAGCCCTCGGCAACGACATGCGGTTTGTGAACGGAGTCGGCAGCCCCAGCCTTCTGGTATCAAAGGCTACCGTCGCCGGCAACTGACAGTCCCGGATTGTCTCTACCACTCGATGTCGGATGAACTGTCAGCTGTTCTGCCAGTCAATCTGCTTGACTGGCTTCATGCCCTTGAACTGTTCATAAACGCGGTTATTCACGAATAGCTCGAACAGGTCGCGATCCAGATGGTTTGCATCCACTTCCGCCTTGATGATCTCAAGGGCTTTCGGGATCGGCATCGGCGGCTTATAGGGACGGTCACGGGCAGTTAACGCCTCGAAAATGTCGAGAAGCGCGAGAATCTTTGCCTGGACAAGCAGTTGTTCCCCTACGAGCCCATGCGGGTAACCTGATCCGTCGATCTTTTCATGATGTGAGCCGGCGATATGAGGCACATTCTTGAGAGCCTTCGGCCACGGGATTTTCCGCAGAATTTCCCACGTATACGCGATATGACTTTCGATAATCTCTCTTTCCTTCCCCGTCAGGTTACCGCGCCGGATTGTAAGATTGTCCACCTCGAACTCGCTGAGAAGCGGTCTCGCACTACCATCCGTATCAACGAACATGCGCTTCGAAAACTCCTGGACCTTGGCAACTTCCTCGTCGGAGACGAACCCGCGCTTGTTGATATCCATGAGAAGGGAAATCTCCGCCTGGAGTTTTTCGACATCCTCCAGCGGCTTTCCGGAGGGGCTTTCCCCGGGTTTCAGCTCGCCCTTTTCATAGGCGTCCTGAAGCCGCCTCAGCTTCAGCATCTCAAAGCGGCGGCGGACGGCCTCCATCTGTTCAGGCGCAAGCTTGTGAGCCTTTGTAAGGACAGCCTCCCGGACGGCGATCTTGCCAACATCATGCAGATAACTTGCATATTTGAGTTCCCGGAGTTCTTCCTCGGAAAAGCTGATGGACGCGAATGGTCCGGTCGTCTGCTCGTTGATGATCCGTGCCATGGTCTGGGCATACTGCACCAGACGGTAGCTGTGGCCGCCCGTGGCGGTGTCTCGATATTCGAGCGTTGCTGCAAAGGACTGGGCCAGTGCCTCAAACAGTTTCTCCACGTCGTCGATCAGGCGGACCTTCTCGATAGAGACCGCTGCCTGGGACGCCAGTGAAAGCAGAAGTTGCCCGTCGGCATCCTCAAAAGCCGTCACATGTCTCGGCGTGGTCTCCGGCTTGTCCAGAATAGTTGAGAAATTCTTTTTCTTGTTGATCAGCTGGATCACGCCGGTGATATCGCCCTTGTGGTTCCGCATCGGTACCACAAGCATCGAAACCGACCGGTATCCGGACTTCTTGTCGAAGCCCGAATTGAAGGAAAACGGCGAGTCGGACTTGAGGTCATAGACATCAGGGATATTCAGAACCTCACCCTTCGCCGCCACATAACCGGCAATGGACGCGGTACTCACGGGCATCGAAAAGGATACAAACGGAACGCTGATCGAATCATTCTGCGCGCAGGTAAACCGGAGCTGCTTCGGAAACTCCCTGTCCCTGCGGAATGGCCAAGACGGGTTTTTCTGGTTTTCCTCCGGTTCGCCCTCTTCAATCAGGTATAGCGAACCGGCATCTGCGCTGGTTGCCCGGCGGCACTCAAACAGGATCATGTCGAGAAGCCGCTGAAGGTTATGTTCCGTGGATAGCGCGGTACCAATGCGGTACAGCTTGTCGATCTGGTCCGAAGCACGCGTCAGCCGCTGCTCCATTTCCGAGATCCGGAGATTGGAGCCGACCAGATCAACCGAATTGCGGATCGCCGCGGAAAGCCCCTCCGGATCTACTGGTTTGGCGACCAGTTCCGTCGCGCCTACCAGCTTCATCAGCTTCTGGTTATGAGCCTTCCGCTTCGGAGAATATATGCTCACTACGCGATGCGGCGAGGAGCGTTTCGCCAGGGCTTTTCCCAGCCCCTTGGCATCTTTCGGCAGGTGATCGAGGTCCAGGACAACGGTTGCGGGGAAGTCATGTTCCAGAGTTTCCGCCAGGCTGGCCACATCCTCGACCCACAGGCGCGGAGTGCCCGCCTGCAGTGATTTTCCGGCCTTTTCGACGGCGGGGGAACGTTCCACCGACAGGAAGATTACGGTGGGACGCTTGCCGTCAGTGCCTGCGAATTCGCTCATGGGACCCCTTCCCAAAACACCTAAATAAGCGGTGAGACGCTATCACATTGCAGGCAGTCCGTAAAAGCAACTTTTGGTTTTTCATTGCTCCGCGTTGCGCGGGGAAGTACCTTTATGGGCGTGACGACATCCCCTCTGAACATTCAGACACTGACGCAACTGCTCGTCAAAGGCGGCCTGCTGACTGGCGAGGCCGCCCGGGAAATCACGGCCAGCGAACGGTCGCTGACCGATACGATCGCCAAGGAACGCCGTTCCGACTATTTACGGCTCGGCCTCACCGGAAATGCTGCGAAGCCATCGGCCGTGGACATCGTCGCCTACATGAACCTCCAGATTCCGGGGCAACCGGGCCGGCATCTGACAGAAGACAGGATCGTCCAGTTCCTTGCCGAGAACTACAAGTTTCCCTACCGCAAGATTGTCCCCATGGAACTGGATCCCAATTTTGTCACCACCCAGCTGCCTAAAGCCTATGCGCAGCGGCATATGCTGATTCCACTCTCCTATGAAAACGGTGTGACAATTGTTGCGATCCCGGACCCCTCGGCTACCGAGATCCTGTCGGAGCTCGAACGGACCCTGAACCGCAAGTTCCGGCCCGTCATCGCCTCCCGGTCAGACATCCTGAAAGTCATCTCGGAGTTCTGGGGGCTACGTCAGTCTCTGGAGCGGGCTGGCACGGAGATCATGGGAGACACGGTTGATCTTGGGAACCTGGAGGCCCTGTTCGACCTCAAGTCCGGTGCGGAGCTGGAAGCCAATGACCGGCAGGTGATCCGCGTGGTGGACTATCTCTTTGCCTACGCCATCGACCAGCGGGCCAGCGACATTCACTACGAACCCAAGCGCGACCGGGCAACGGTCCGGCTGCGCATTGACGGGCACCTTCACGAAGTCGTGCAGGTACCACGCCCGGTCCATAATGCGATCGTCAGTCATATCAAGACCCGTGCCCGGCTGGATATCGCCGAAAAGCGCCGGCCCCAGGACGGCCGGACCAAGGTTTCGCATTATGGCAAGGAAGTCGAGCTTCGTGTCTCGATCATCCCGGTCGCCTTCGGGGAAAAACTGGTGATCCGGCTCCTCAATGCCTCCGCATACATCCAGACGCTGGACAGTCTCGGATTCTTCCCGAGAGACCTCACGCTGTTCCGTTCCATGCTCCAGTCGGCCAATGGCCTGGTGCTGGTTACCGGTCCGACCGGAAGCGGCAAGACCACCACTCTGTATTCGGGGCTCAAGGAAGTTTCCCGGCCCGATGTTTCCATTACAACCATCGAAGACCCCATTGAAATGGTGGTTGAGGAGTTCAACCAGACGGCCATCAATACGAAGATCGGCCTGACATTCGCCGAAGCGCTCCGGGTAATTCTCCGGCAGGATCCCGATATCATCATGGTTGGAGAGATCCGCGACCCCGAAACCGCGCAGGCTGCCATACAGGCGGCATTGACCGGACATCTGGTTCTGGCGACCCTGCATACCAACGATGCTCCGACCGCGGTCACCCGACTTCTCGATCTGGGGGTCGAGGATTACCTTATTGCCTCAACCGTTCTCGGAGTGGTCGCCCAGCGGCT
>CAZSFB010000214.1:0-5628 GCA_964606035.1 uncultured bacterium
GAATCTCCTGGTTCAGGTACGGATATGCCCGTCCCCGTAGATGAAGAACTTCTCGGTGGTGAGTTCCTCCACACCCATGGGCCCATAGGCATGAAGTTTTGTTGTCGAAATGCCGATCTCGGCACCGAGACCCAGTTCGAACCCGTCTGAAAACCGCGTGGAGGCATTCAGGAACACGCACGAGGAGTTCACGTCCTTCAGGAACTTCTGGGATCTGGAGTAACTTTCGGTGACGATGGTTTCGGTGTGATGGGAGCCGTAGGTGTCGATATGATCAATGGCGGCTTCCATTGAAGGCACGATCCTGATGGCCAGAATCAGGTCCAGGTATTCCGCATGCCAATCGTCCTCGGTGGCAGCCTTGTGGGGGATGGCTTTGAGATGCTTCGCGGTTTCCGGGCAGACACGCAGATCGACGCCTGCGTCAGCGAGCCTTCTGGCCGCCTCGGGGAGGAAGCGGGATGCCACCTTTTCGTGCACGAGCAGTGTTTCGAGCGCATTGCAGACACCCGGACGCTGGACCTTGCCGTTGAACACGATGTCGGAGGCCATCTTCATGTCGGCAAACTCGTCGACGTAAACATGGCAGACGCCCTTGTAGTGCTTGATGACCGGAATACGGCTCTTTTCTGCGACGTACCGGATGAGGGCCTCGCCTCCCCGGGGAATTACGAGGTCAATCTCCTCGTCCAGCTTGAGCAGCTCTTCCATTGCGACGCGATCGGTCGTCTGGAGAACCTGCACCAGTTCGCCGGGAAGTCCCGCGTTTTTCAGTGCATCGCGGATCACTTCGCCAAGGGCCTGGTTGGAGTGGATCGCCTCCTTGCCGCCGCGGAGAATGACGGCGTTGCCGGCCTTGAGGCAGAGGGCGGCGGCGTCAATCGTCACGTTGGGGCGGGATTCATAGATGATGAGGATTACGCCGAGGGGAATCTTCATCTTCCCGACCCGCATGCCATTCGGGCGGACCCACTGGCGGGTCACTGTGCCGACGGGATCGGGCAGGGCGGCCACTTCCCGCAGCCCTTTGACCATCTGGTCCATCACCTTGAGGGTCAGCTTCAGCCGGTCAACCATTGCCGGGGCGAGTCCGGATTTTTCGGCGGCCTCCACGTCCAGCCGGTTCGCGGCTTCGAGCTTCTCCCGGCTGTTCAGGAGACCGTCTGCAATGGCGAGTAGTGCCCGGTTTTTATCCCCGGTGGACAGGCGGGCAGCCTTCAGCGAGGCCAGTTTTGCCCGGTGGGCGACGCCCTTCATCTCTTCAGCCAGTGACACGCTCGGACTCCTTCCGGGTCTCCCCCGAAAACCTAACCGTTCAGGATGACGAGGTCATCCCTGTGAATCATCTCGTCCACTCCGCGATAGCCTAGCCGTTTTTCGATCTCGTCCGTGCGGCTGCCGGCGATTTTCCGGGCGTCCTTCGAACCATAGGCCACAAGCCCCCGGGCGAACTCGCGGCCGTCCGGATCGAGACAGGCTACACAGTCGCCGGGGTCGAACTCCCCGCGCACCTCCCGGACACCCGCCGGAAGCAGTGATTTCTTGCTCCCTTTGAGAGCCTGTGTGGCTCCTGCATCCAGAACAAGTGCTCCCTTCGTCTGGAGCGAGAAGGCGATCCACTGCTGGCGGGAGGAGACGCCTTTCGGATCGGGAGCGAAAAAGGTGCCTTCGTCGGCCCCGTCAAAGATCCGGGTAATGGAGCCGGGCTTCACGCCGGCTGCAACCACAACGGCCGTGCCTCCTTTGGTGGCGGTTTCAGCCGCGTCCAGCTTGGTCCGCATGCCGCCAAGGCCGACATCCGAGCCGGTTCCGCCGGCCGCGCCTTTCAGTTCGGGCGTCACCTGTGCGACAAAGCTGATCCGCTTCGCATCGGGGTGCTCATTCGGGTTCCGGTCATAGAGACCGTCCACATCCGTGAGAATCACCAGCAGGTCGGCCCGGATGAGCCCCGCGACAATGGCTGACAGCCGGTCGTTGTCGCCCAGTTTGATCTCTTCCACGGCCACGGTGTCGTTCTCGTTGATGATCGGGACTGCACCGAGATCGAACAGGGTTTCGAGCGTGTTGCGGGCATTCAAAAATAGCTGCCGGTTGTTCATTACCTGCTGGGTGAGAAGCACCTGTCCGACCACTACGCCGTGACGGCGGAATTCGGTCTCATAGGTGTGCATGAGCAGGCTCTGGCCCACGGCGGCTGCGGCCTGCTTGAGCGGGATGGCCCGGGGCTTTTCCTTGAGTCCGAGCCGGGACCGGCCGGAGGCGACCGCGCCGGACGTGACGATGGCGACCTGGACTCCCCGGCTCTTGAGCATGGAAACTTCATCCACGATGCGGGCGAGCCGTTCGTTGTCGATCCGGTCGCCACTCACAAGCACCCGGGAGCCGAGCTTGATGACGGCCCGTTTCAAGGTGTGGATGGAATCCCGGTTCACCACTCGTCTCCCGATGCCTCGCCGGCGGGCCCTTCCGGGTTTTCCGGCTGCCGGGCTCCGAGTTCGTCCAGTATCTGGCCGAGCCGGATCTTCAGTTCAGGGATATTCTCGCCCGAAACGCCCGAAATGGTCCACGCCTCGATCTTTTTCCGCTTGAACCGCGACAAGGTTTTTTTCACAAACGCTTCGTCGGGACGTGTGTCCATCCTGTTCAACGCCACAAGCCGGGGCTTGTCCAGCATGGCGGGATCGAATGCCTTTATTTCTTTCAGTAGCAGGTCGTAGGTCTTTACGGGGTCTTCCGGGGCGGCCATGTCGATCACGAACAGCAGCACCCGGGACCGGCGTGCGTGTTTGAGGAAACGGATGCCCAGGCCCGCACCCTCGTGTGCTCCTTCAATGATGCCCGGCAGATCGGCCACCACATAGGTCCTGAAATCTCCCCACTTCACGACGCCAAGGTTCGGCACGAGGGTCGTGAACGGGTAGTCCGCGATCTTGGGCTTCGCCGCTGATATACGGCTGATGAGCGTGGATTTTCCGGCGTTGGGCAGGCCCACCAGACCCACGTCGGCGAGAAGCTGGAGTTCCAGCCGCACGTCGAACGCCTCGCCCGGTTCGCCGGGCTGCGCGTAACGGGGTGCCTGGTTGCGGCTCGTGGCAAAGTGCATGTTCCCCATGCCGCCACGGCCACCCTTGGCGATGATCGCCTCCTGGCCTTCCTTGGTCAGGTCGCAGAGGAGTGTTTCGTCATCGACGCGGTAGGCGCGGGTGCCAACGGGCACCTCCAGTACAAGGTGCTCGGCCGACTTGCCATACATGTCATTGCCCATGCCGGCCTCGCCATTTTTGGCGAACGCATTGGGAGAGTACCGGAAGTCGAGAAGCGTCTGCTTGCGGGTCGAGGCGCGGAGGATCACATGTCCGCCGTCTCCTCCGTTGCCCCCGGCAGGGCCGCCGTGTGGACGGAACTTTTCCCTGAGGAACGCGACAGCGCCCTTGCCACCATGTCCGGAGGCCACGTGGATCACTGTTTCGTCGATAAACCTCATTGCGTGTGGCTCTTATGCACTGCGCCCCCTTGCCGGCTGTCGGTCAAGGGGGCGCGGGGTGACTAATCTCTTCGGAGAGTGTCAGTTCTTCGCTGCCGCCTTCTCTTCCACCGGGATGACGCTGACCCGCTTTTTCGCTTTTCCCCACCGGGAGAACTTCACGGTCCCCTCGGCGGTGGCGAAAATGGTGTAATCCTTGCCCATTGCCACGTTCTTGCCGGGGTGCACCCGGGTGCCCACCTGGCGGACGATAATGTTGCCGGGGGTTACCTTCTGTCCGTCGGCCCGCTTGACCTCGCGCCGCTGGCCGTGGGAGTCGCGTCCATTTGGTCTGTCTGCCATGACTCTTTTCCTTTCAGGTTCTCAGGGTAGCGGGCGCATCAGGCCGAGATGGCCGTGACCTCGACGCGGGACTGGTCCGCACGGTGCCCCTGGCGCTTGCGTGAGTTCTTGCGGCGGCGGTGTTTCCAGATGAGGATCTTGGGGCCGCGCATCTCCTCGACGACCTTGAGGGTCACCTTCGCGCCGTTCACATAGGGTTTGCCGACCACGGTCTCGCCGCCGTCCTTTTCCACGAGAAGAACCTTCTCGATAGTCAGCTCGGCACCGACATCGGCGTCCAGCTGATCAAGAACGAGCTTGTCGCCTTGGGCGACACGGAACTGCTTGCCGTTCGTTTCGATGACCGCGTGCATGATAACTCTCCGTAACTACTGGGGAATCCCGGTTCCGGGGCCCCGCCGGGCCTTGCCCGGAAGGCGCAAGTTGTGGCCGATAGAGGCGGGGGAGTCAAGGGGGTGATAAGGCGGGCCCGGAGGCCAGAAGGGGCCGGACAATGGTTTCCAGTTTTTCCGCCATCTGACCGTTGGCCCCGGCATCAAAATGACCATCATTGAACAGCATTGGATCATCCGGGAAATCCCGCCAGGTGAAGACATAATAGGGCACAGACCGGTCCCGGTGTGCCTTGATCAGGTCGCTGAGTTCCGGCGCGGATTCCCGGAGCATGGAACTGTAATAGGTGACGAACCCTGTCGCCTGCCGGATGTTCCGTTCCGCGAGCCACCCGGCGAAACCGGTCCACTGTTCGAGGTAACTGGCTTCCATCTGCGGGTGTTCCCCGGCGGTCCAGACCGCCCTGAAATCCACGGGTGGGACATGTTCCCGTACCCACGCATGTTCCCAGGCGAAGTGATGGTGCAGCCGGATGGTGCCCAGAATGAGGCCCTGGAGCAGGTGGAGTTGCGGTGAGGACCGGAGCTTTTCGCGGAGTCCGCCGCCGCTGGTCGGGAAAAAGTCGTCATAGAAAAACAGATGGATCACAGCGACCGGTTGCACACCAGCCGCCATGACTTTTTCCAGTTCCTTGCGCTCGCCATCCAGACCGGCTCCGCCTACGCCGGCGTTGTAGATGCAGGCGTCCAGATCCGTGAGTCGCAAGGCAAGCTGCTCTGGCCAGGATTCGCCGTCGGCGAGCTGGGAACCCTTTGTATAGGAATCGCCGATTGCGATGACCGGACGCGCACAGCGAAATGCAGAGGCTTCCGGGGCCCGGTGCCCCAGACTGTTGTTCGTGCGGATCGCACCGGTACGGAACGGGCCCATCCCCTTGTATTCAAAAATCTGGCCGGGGGTTCCGGTGGCGGGGTCCGCAGGCCGCACGGTTTCTGCTGATGACAGCCAGGTGAATCCCAGGGCCCGGAGGGTGATTTCGGCTGCTGCCGTCACAAGAAGAACGAGAAGGATTGCCCCTGCGGCAGTTGCGAGACGGGACTTCAGCGACGGCTTCTGGCCTGGAATCCTGTAGGGGGTTAGAACGGTCGGCATGGGTTCCGGAAGCGGTGGCCAGAGCTGGCTACGTGCTCCATTCGAGCATGAGCTCCAGTGGCTTCAACGCCTTTACCCGCAGGCTTTCATCCATCTCGATGGCGGGCCTGCGGTCCCGCATGGCGACATAGATTTTTTCCAGCGTGTTCAGTTTCATGTAGGGGCACTCGTTGCAGGAGCAGCTCTCGTCCTCGGGCGGCGCTGGGATGAAGGTCTTTTGGGGGGCGTATTTCTGCATCTGGTGGATGATGCCCGGTTCCGTCACGACGATGAATTCGTCTGCCTGAGAGGTTTTTGTGAACTCAAGCAGCGCCTTC
>CAZSFB010000215.1:0-5619 GCA_964606035.1 uncultured bacterium
AGCGTCGTTTCGCAGCGGCACGGTGATGACCGGATCGGTATCCCTGCGCCGCAATTTCTGCCCCTCTGGCTGCATGCCGTAAATGCGGACACGGAGCCTGCCCGCAGTTCGTCTCTATTTCATGAAATATATCCTCGGGCACGCAGCCCGGTTCCTCTGACACGCCTTCGCACGGTCATTCTCCTGACCTGATTCATATTCTGTTCATGTAGCCGCCGTCCGGTCTGGACGGAGCAGCGTTCTTTTCCGTTTCGCGGCGGCACTGTGCCGCACTGAAGAGGTGTTCTCGTGAACAAACTTGTTTTCTGGTTGATTGTCCTGTTCCCGGTATTACCTGCTCTTGCCGAAGATGCAGAACGCGACGGAGTGACACTCGCGGAAGCCTGGAACCGGACGGCCGCCTCCGGTCCGGAGTTGAAAGCCATTGAATCGGAGCTGCAAATTCTCTCCGCGCGCCGGAAGCAAGCCGGACTCTGGCAGAATCCCGAGCTTTCGATCCTGGTTGAAAACGCAGCAGGTACAGGTGCTTACCGGGGTGTGGATGCCGCCGAATTTACGGTGTCCGTGTCCCAGCCGGTTCCGTTGTCAGGGAAACGCGGGAGAGAACGGGATCTGAGCGATGCCGAGATCGATGCGTTAAGGGGGAAGATCGTATTCCGGAAAAGGGAACTTGCCGCGGAGTTGGTCTCCGCATTTATCGAGGTTCTCGGGCATCGGGAGCACGTCGAGCATACCGGACAGGCTGTCGTGCTGGTTCAAAAGTTTGCCGAAGCTGCTGCCGAGCGTACCAGGGCCGGCGCAGCCCCCCGGTCCGAAATGCTACGAGCGGAATCCATTCTTAGGGATTCCCGGCTGCAATTGAGGCGCGGGGAGCTGGAATACGAAGCAAGCCGGATACGGTTATCCAGTCATTGGGGCGCCAACTCTCCGGATCTGAAAGTCTCGGCGGCCGGGCTGTCCCAGCTGCCTGCCTCTCTTCCGGGCATCGACACTCTCCTGTCGCAGGTTGAAGAAGCCTCCCTCAATCCATACTGGACGAAGGAGCGGTCCGTGCGCGAACAGGTTCTCCGGTTGGAACAGAGCCGGGGCATTCCGGATCTCCGTATAGAAGCAGGATACCGGCACCTCAATGCCACCCACGATCACGCGCTGATCGCAGGACTGTCGGTCCCAATCCCGGTAGCGAACCGGAATCAGGGCCGTATTAGCGAGGTATCCGAAGATCTCGCCCGGATCGAACCGTTTCGGGATTTAATGAAGAAACAGCTCGCCAGAACGCTCACGGATGCATATTACCGTCTCAGGTTTCATCACGAGGAGACGCTCATACTCAGGGACGAACTTCTTCCGGCTTCCCGGGAAGCCCTGGACCTGTTGATGGAAGGATACCGTAAGGGGCGCTTCGGAGTTATCGACGTTACGGATGCCGAACGCCGTTTGTACGAACTGCTGGAGCGCTATCACGACGCTCTTGTCAGTTTTCATCATGCAGCCGCCACGGTTGAAAGCCTGACCGCAGAACCGCTTTATCCCGGTTCGATTACGTTTGTTGACCTCGGAGAACAGAAATCATGAAGCTGACCAGCCTTTTAGTCGCAATGAGCATCCTTGCAGTGTCTGGCTGCAACCGGCATGCGGACGGAAATGCTCACGAACACAAGGACGCACATCACGGGGATGATCACGCTCCGGTACGGAAAGGTCCGAACGGCGGGCGCATGCTGGAGGACGGGCCCGCAGCCATCGAGGTCCGGATATTTGAGACGGGAATCCCTCCGGAGTTTCGCGTCTGGGCGTATGAAAATGACAGGCCTCTGGACCCTTCCAGTGTCGAACTGAAAGCCGTTCTTGGGCGTTTTGGCGAAAAGAAGCAGGAGATCGGCTTCGAAGCCTTAAACGGGTATCTCCGTGGCACCAGTACAGTTTACGAGCCCCATTCGTTCAAGGCGGACTGGGAACTGAAATCCGGCGGAAAGACTTACCGCTTCTCATACGAACAGCTCGAAGGCCGGACTTCTGTGCCCGCAGCCATCGCCGAACAGGCCGGCATCAAGACCCTGAGGGCAGGACCAGCCGAACTGCACGAATGGCTCCCCTTGCGCGGTCAGATCGTGCCCAACCGTGAACGGACCGCTCATATTCATCCGCGATACGCCGGCATCGTGCGGCGGATGAACAAGAGCGCCGGTGACCGGGTGACTGCCGGCGATGTTCTCGCCGTAGTCGAGAGCAACGAAAGCCTGTCGAACTACGAGATCAGGACAGGTATTAACGGTATCGTACTGGATACCCATGCGGTCATCGGCGAGTTTATCTCGCCGGACGACCGGATGTTTACCGTTTCCGATCTCAGGGATGTCTGGGTTGAGTTGTCCGTGCCGAGACAGGATTTGTCCCGGGTCAGGTCCGGACAGTCCGTTCAGGTCCGGGCGCCGAATACCGGAACCGTTACGGCAAGAATCTCATTCGTAGCTCCGATAGTAGACGAAGATACCCAGTCGTCCGTGGCAAGAGCGGTCATGCCAAACTCCGGATCGGTCTGGAGGCCTGGTCTATATGTCGATGCGCTTGTCACTACCGACACCCGCAAAGTGAACCTCGCCGTCAGGTCCACGGCGATACAGACCTTCCGGGACTGGATTGTCGTCTTCCAGAAGTGGGGCGATGAATATGAAATCGTACCGGTCGAAACCGGCGCCACGGACGGCGAGTGGACTGAAGTCACCGGCGGCCTGGAAGCGAATACCGAATATGCCTCCGAAGGTTCATTTGTAATCAAGGCCGACATTCTCAAGTCGCAGGCCTCGCACGATCACTGAAAGGGGATCATCCATGCTGGAAAAACTCCTTTCAGGCTCGATCCGTCACCGGTGGCTGGTGCTGCTGGCTACTGCGGCCGCAGGCGCCCTGGGGCTGTACTCGCTTGCACATCTGCCGATCGACGCGGTTCCGGACATCACGAACGTACAGGTCCAGATCAATACCGAGGCGGCAGGCTATACCCCCGAAGAGTCCGAGCAGCAGATCACGACGATAGTGGAGACTGCCATGGCGGGCTTGCCACGGCTGGAGCGCACGTGGTCGGTCTCTCGATACGGGTTGTCGCAGGTCACCGTCGTTTTCGAAGACGGTACCAGCGTGTACTTCGCCCGTCAGCTCATAGCCGAACGGCTTCAGTCCGTTGCGTCGCTCCTTCCGGCCGGGATCACGCCGGAACTGGGACCTATAGCGACGGGGCTTGGCGAGATCTTTATGTGGACGGTCGAGGCCGGGGAAGAGGCACGAAAGCCTGACGGAAACCCCTACAGCCTGTCCGATCTCCGGACTGTCCAGGACTGGATCGTCAAGCCGCAACTTCGAAACGTTCCCGGCGTCAATGAAGTGAACACCATCGGCGGTTTCGAACGGCAGTACCATGTAACCCCCGATCCTTCCCGTCTGGCGGCTTTCGGACTTTCGGCTGGAGACCTTCTGGGCGCCCTGGAACGGAACAACACGAACACAGGCGCGGGCTATCTGGAGCGTAACGGGGAACAGCATCTGGTACGTCTGCCCGGCCGCCTCCAGACGCTCGAAGAGATCGGCGATGTAGTTGTCACCAGCCGTCGCGGCGTGCCCGTCAGGGTTCGGGATATCGCCCAGATCGAATTCGGACGCGAGCTCAGGACAGGTGCGGCGACCGAAAACGGCCGGGAAGTAGTCCTTGGCACGGCTTTTATGCTGATCGGAGAAAACAGCCGGGAAGTGTCGCATGCACTTTCTGAAAAGCTGGATGCCATTGCCGGGTCGCTTCCGGAAGGCGTCAGGGCCGTGGCGGTCTACGACCGGACCCGTCTCGTAGACCGGACGATAGCGACGGTACAGCGGAATCTCGCTGAAGGGGCCCTTCTGGTGATCGCCGTGCTGTTCCTTTTCCTCGGAAATCTGCGCGCGGCACTGATAACCGCTCTGGTTATTCCCCTCACAATGCTGATAACGGCAACGGGGATGCTGAAAGCGGGAATCAGCGCCAACCTGATGAGTCTGGGCGCCCTTGATTTCGGCCTGGTAGTGGACGGCGCCGTCATTATTGTCGAAAACTGTATCCGCAGGATTTCCGAAGAGCAGAGGCATCTGGGCAGGGCTCTGACTCTCGAAGAACGTCTCAAGAGCGCATTCGATGCTTCCCGTGAAGTCCGTCAGGCCACCATGTTCGGAGAACTGATCATCATGATCGTTTATCTTCCGGTGCTGACGCTCTCGGGCATCGAAGGGAAGATGTTCACCCCGATGGCCCTGACCGTCGTGATCGCACTGGCGGGGGCTATGCTTCTCTCGGTGACCTTCGTGCCGGCTGCCGTGGCCGTATTCCTGTCCGGCAGAGTTTCCGAGACCGAAAACCGGCTGCTCGCGGCCGTGCGAAATTCCTATGAACCGGTACTCGATTTCGCATTGCGGCGGAGGAATCTCGTTCTTTCGGGTGCCGCCGGACTGGTATTCTTGAGCGTGCTGTCGGCGGCACGGCTTGGAACCGAGTTCGTTCCATCGCTGGACGAAGGGGATATAGCCCTCCATGCCCTCCGGATTCCTGGCACGGGTCTGGAACAGGCCGTCGAAATGCAGCACCTTCTTGAAAGGAAGGTCAGCGAAGTTCCGGAAGTCGAGCGGGTCTTCGCCAAGATAGGCACGGCGGAAATCGCCACCGACCCGATGCCGCCGAGCGTTGCCGACTGCTTCGTGATCCTGAAGGACCGCTCGCTCTGGCCCGATCCACGGAAACCCAAAGCCGAAGTCGTTCGCGACATTGAAAGGGCGGTCGGTGATCTTCCGGGTAACAACTACGAATTCACCCAGCCGATCCAGATGCGTTTTAACGAGCTTATTTCCGGCGTCCGGAGCGACGTGGCGGTCAAGATTTACGGAGACGATCTGGATCTTCTGAAACGGCTGGGAGAGACCGCCGCCAAAACGCTGGAGCGGATATCCGGCGCCATGGACGTCAAAGCCGAGCAGATCACCGGCCTTCCTTTCCTTACAATCACACCGGACCGTGAACGGTTATCCCGTTTCGGCCTGAACGGTGCCGATGTTCAGGAACTTGCGCAGGTGGCGATCGGAGGAGTGCAGGCCGGGACCATAATCGAGGGAGACCGGCGTTTCCCGCTGATTGTTCGCCTGCCCGAGTCGGTCCGGGCCAGTCCCGAACAGATCGCCCGTCTGCCTCTTCTCGCTCCGGCGGCCGCAGACAGGATACCCGGCCGTTTTGCGGAACGGCTGACAGAGCGGTTTATTCCCCTTTCGTCTGTCGCATCAATAGAGACTTCCGAAGGTCCGAATCAGATCCGGCGTGAGAGCGGCAAACGGCTGATTGTTGTCACCGCGAATGTGCGCGGCCGCGACCTGGGAGGTTTTGTTGAAGAGGCACAGAAAGCAGTCGGTGAATCGGTATCGCTTCCTTCCGGCTACTGGATCAGTTGGGGAGGACAGTTCGAACATCTGATCTCGGCGACAACGCGCCTCAAGCTGGTGGTCCCGCTAGCCCTGGGCCTGATTTTCCTGCTGCTTTATCTCAGCTTTGGCCAGGTCCGGGACGCGGTCATTGTTTTCACCGGAGTGCCGCTGGCGCTGACGGGGGGCGTA
>CAZSFB010000216.1:0-5602 GCA_964606035.1 uncultured bacterium
AGAACATGGGGCAGAAAACAGCCCGGTGCTTCAGGATGCCCATGGCCGACACATACAGCTCCGGAACCCGGCCCATCAGCACACAGACCCGCTCTCCGGCGGCTATCCCCAGCGATGCAAGTGCATTGGCAAACCGGTTCGACAGCAAGGACAGTTCGGCGTATGAAATATCCCGGCTTGCTCCGTGTTTGCCCAGCCAGCGGATCGCCGTGTGCCCGGCCCGGGGACTGGCCGCATGCCGGTCCACCGCCTCATGGGCGATATTCAGGCCCTTTCCGCCGGGCAACCCCGTGATGAGTTTCTTTGCCTCCTCCCAAGTGAAGCTCCGGCGAGCTTCTTCATAGTCCTTCAGATTGGCACCGGAACGGTCCCGGTCGGTCTTCAGGATCGGCTGGTAGCCCTCAAGCATGACGGTGTCCCCTGCTAGGCGAGCTGCTTCGCCAGATAGGCGACGCAGTTGTTGACGGTGAGAATCTTCTCGTAGTCGGCCTCTGGGACTTCCACGCCCAGGGCCTCCTTGAGCGCCACGATGACGTTGAGGAAATCCATCGAGTCGATATCCAGTTCCTCGCGCATATCCCGGTCGAGCCTGAGGGAGCCCAGGTCGGCATCAGGAGCCACATCGCTAAGGGCCTTCATGACAGCTTTCTGGATATCCTCGTTGGTCATTTCAACTTCTCCGGTTCCTGAAAAATCCGCTCGATAGCCATGAGCAGTTGTGCGCCGCGATGGCCGTCAGTGACCCGGTGGTCTCCTGATAAGGTAGCGGTGATCAGGCGGCGGGGCACGGATTTTCCGTCCCTGATCCATGGCCGTTCCGCTGGGGTCCCGAAACCCACGATTGCCACCTGCGGCGGATAGATCACGCCAAACAGGGCATCGACCCCCTGATCCCCAAGACTGGTGACCGTGATGGTCGGATCGCTCATTTCCGAGCTTTTCAGCTTGCCCGCACGCCCCCGCTTCACAAGGTCCCTGAACCGCTGCATCAGATCTATCAGCCCGGCTTTGTCTGTGTCGTGGAGGGCCGGAGCTATCAGCCCACCGCCACGCAGGGAAATGGCTGCACCAACATGGATGCTTTCCTTCTGGACCGGACTGCCCCCTTCCCATAGTGCATTCAGTTCTGGCACTTCCCGGAGCGCCAGCGCAGTGGCCTTGAGGAGCATCACAGCGGGGATCATGCGGCTCTCTACCGGAAGACGGCTATTTTCGGAAGCCAGCCAGTCGAGAGCGGTGCTGAAGTCGATCACATGGGAAAGATAGTAGTGAGGTATCTCGCGCTTGGACCGACTCATGGAGGCCGCGATGGCACGTCGCATTCGTGCCTGTGGCGTGTCCGCCCCACCAGCTGAAAAAGCGGCCGGAACGGTTTCGGTCTTTGCACTGGAGACAGCAGCAACCACATCGTTGGCCGAAATGGCCCCACCGGGGCCGGTCCCAGTGATCCCCTTGAGGCTCACGCCCAGCTCTGCCGCGAGTCTCGCGGCATAGGGGGACACGCGCAACCGTGACGAGGCAGCGGCTACTGGCACCTGGGGCACGGCACGCGGAAGCAGTGCCGGAACCTGGATTGCGGGCTTCGCCGCAGCCGCGGCAACGGGTGCTGGCTTCTCTGCCTGGGCCGGTGCGGCCGGGGCAGGCGCTGGAAGCGGGGCTTCGCCCTCGGCGGCAGTCCGGATAAGGGCGAGAACCGTTCCAACCGGGACCTTCTGTCCGGGCTCGACCAGAAGCCGCTCGATCACCCCATCTATGTGGCATTCGACATCCACTGCCGCCTTGTCGGTTTCCACTTCAGCGATGATCTCGCCGCGATGGACGATATCCCCCACCTTCTTCCGCCAAGCAATGAGCTTGCCCTCGCCCATGTCAGCGCCAAGACTTGGCATGACGAACTCAGCCATGGCGTCCCAGAATCTCCTTTGCGGCTACAACAATGCTGGCAGCCTGGGGGAGAGCGGCAGTCTCCATGTGCTTGGCGTACGGCATCGGCACCTCGGCGCTGCAGACCCGGGCCACTGGCGAATCCAGATCATAGAATGCCTTTTCCATGAGCAGCGCGCTGATCTCGCCGGCGAAGCTGCCGGTTCGCCACATCTCATCCACCACAATGGCACGGTGAGTGCGGGATACCGACTCAAGAACCGTTGCCTCATCAAGCGGCCTGAGAACCCGCAGGTCCACCACTTCGGCGCTGATTCCGGCGATGGAAAGTTCATTCGATGCCTGAAGTGCCTTTCCGAGAGAACCGCCATAGGCGAAGATCGAGACATCCGTGCCCGCCCGCCGGATGACCGCGCGGCTTATGTCCACAGGCTGGAACAGGTCGTCCACGTCGCCTTCGACCGGGTACAGCGTAGCGTGCTCGAAGATGAAGACCGGATCCGGATCATGAACCGCGGCGACCAGCATTCCCCGGGCGTCGCTCGGAGTGGCCGGTGCGAGCACCTTGATGCCAGGCACATGGGCGTACCAGCCCTCAAGGCTGTGAGAGTGCTGGGCAGCGAGTTGACGGCCCCCTCCGGTCGCCATGCGCACGACGAGCGGGACACTGATTTGCCCGCCGGACATATGCCGGAGCGCGGCGGCAGAGTTCACGATCTGGTCCAGGGCCAGCATGCTGAAATTGACGGTCATGATCTCCACGATGGGCCGCATGCCGCCTACCGCGGCGCCAATTCCGGCACCAGTGAACGTAGATTCCGACAGGGGCGTGTCCCGGATTCGGTCCGGCCCGAACTCCGCAAGAAGTCCCTTGCTTACGGCGAAGGCCCCGCCGTACCGGCCCACATCCTCACCCATGAGAAAAACCCGGGGATCCTCTTTCAGGACATGCCGGAGCCCTTCTTTCACAGCTTCCCGGTAGGTCATCTTCATGGCCGGACGCCCTCCGGCGTATAGACATCGCGGGTGAGGTCTTCCACGGCTTCCCACTCGCCCGCTTCCGCGAATTGGACCGCTTCATCGATCTCCGCAGCCACCGATTTCTCAAGCTTTTCTACGTCTGCATCGGTGATGAGTCCGGCATTGCGGAGCCGAAGCAGGAACGACGCAATGGGATCACGGGTCATCCATTCGGCGACTTCTTCCTTGCTCCGATAAAGAACCGGGTCAGCCATGGAGTGCCCCCGGAACCGGTAGGTGAGGATCTCGAGGAATCTTGGTACGCCATCCCGGCGGATTGCCCTTGCGCTGCGTTCGACGGCAGCTTCGACCGCAAGCACATCCATGCCGTCAACCTGCTCGGAGTGAACTCCATAGACACGGGCGTGCGCGGAAATGTCACGCACGGATTCGTGCCGTTCCAGGGCTGTACCCATGGCATAGAGATTATTCTCGCAAATGAACAGCACAGGAAGTTTCCAGAGCGCGGCAAGGTTCAAGGATTCATGAAACTCGCCCTCGTCAACGGCGCCGTCACCGAAAAAACAGGCAGTAACATGCGGTTTCGCGGCCATCCTGTCAGCAAGAGCGACTCCCGTGGCAAAGGGGATGCCGGCACCCACGATTGCGTGACCACCATAGAACTTGCGTGACACATCAAAGAGGTGCATTGAGCCGCCCCGGCCCCGGCTGCAGCCGCTCACCTTCCCGTACATTTCCGCCATTACAACGCCCGGCGGCATGCCCCGGGAAATGGCGTGACCGTGCTCGCGGTAGGTGGCGACCACCGAATCATCGGCGGTAAGGCCCCTCATGGCTCCCACACAGACAGCCTCTTCGCCAATGTATAGATGAAGAAAGCCGCGAATCTTGCCGAGACTGTATAACTCGTCGGCCTTTTCCTCGAACCGCCGGATGAGCATCATTTCCCGCACAAGCGACAGGGCATGCTCCCGCGAGACGGGAAATCCCGCGCCTCTTTTCCTGGTCCTGGCCGGAACAGAAACCCTTTTCCGTCTTGCCGGTTTTCGCCTCTGGGCGGCCATCCTGTTCTCCCCTGGGTTTACATGAGTCTTTTACCCGGCCCGGCAGAGATCACCTATGATCGATGTCAGGCCGGTTTTCCGTGCTCAATGACGACAAAAGCAGCCGCTATGCCGCCATCATGCGTGATTGAAAGGTGAATCCGCCGGCAGCCGTTTTCCCGAAGCGCGGCCGCCAGCCGCCGGGAAAAGATGAATCCGGGCGGTTTCCGGCTGGACGAGCGCACTTCGAGGTCCTTCCAGCCGAAGTGCCTCTGAAGCGGCCCCGCTGACTTGTAGAATGCTTCCTTCGCCGCCCAGATTCCGGCCAACCTCTTCCACCGGCCCTTTTCTGTCAACCGGGACGCATTGCGGAGTTCGCCACCGGTGAACGCCGTCTGCAGAATTGCCGGGCGGCTGGTGCCGGACCGGCATAGCCGGTCCACATCGACAACATCTATGCCGATACCAGAGATGCCAGCAGCCGGATTTGCCATCCCCTCATCCCGCAACGACGATCCGGGCCTCGACCGTAACGGGGAAGTTGACCGAGTTCATAATGAAACATTGCTGATGGGCCTTTTCGTGGAGCGAGAGTGCCCGTCCCTCGTCATCGGCACTGGCAATAGTCACTTTCGGCCGCAGGGTGGCACGGGTGAATTTCATGACATCGCCCACTTTTTCGAGCACTCCGGTGATCTCGTCCTCGTATGCTAGGACCTTAACCTTGGATAGCGAACAGACCGCCAGATAGGTGAGCGCATGGCAGGCGGAGAGTGACGCCATAAGCAAATCTTCGGGATTGTGCTTTGATATGTCGCCTTTGTATCCGGGAGCAGCGCTCGCGGTAATGGGAACCTTGCCCGGCACTTCCAGTGAAAGATCGCGGGAGAAACTGCCGTAGTCGAAGGATTTGCCATTGCCAGCTCCGGTCCAGGCAAGCTTGCAGCGAAACTCATGCGATACGGGTTCGGTCATCGGCTGGCACCTCGCAGACCCGGATTGTCCCCGTTTCCGGTTATTTCCGGAAGGACTTTTGTCATATGTTCCGGCGGGAATGGAAGGTAATTTGGCTGAGATGATGGCTTATTCCCGGATTGCCCGTTCGCTTTGGTGTGCGGCTGCGCTGTTCTCACTGACTTTTGCGTCCCCACCTGTGGTCCACGGGCGGGAGAAACCGGAATCCGGGCCATGCAAGGCATTGGAAGTTTACGTAAGGGAGGGGTGTCCCTATTGTGAACTCGCCAAGCAGTTCCTTCAGACATTTTCAGACCATTATCCTGGTCTGACCATCAGTCTGTATGATGTCCAAAAGGACCCAGTGGCACGGGAACGGTTCGCCGACCTGAACCGGCAGCACGGGGAGAAATTACCAGGGGTGCCATCCTTTTATGGCTGTGGCCGGTTCATCGTCGGATTCGGCGGTGCCGGGACTACAGGCCGGGAGCTTGAGCGGCTGATCTCCGGACCGGAGCCCACTGGAGCGGACTCGCCAGGTCAGTTGCTGGATGCTGACACTCCATCACTCCCGAATGTGCCAGCTAGCCAGGATATTTCGCTGGAGACTCCCAAATCCGACCCCCGGTCACAGGCAGTGACTCTCCCGCTTTTCGGGCAAGTCAATGCCCTGTCTATCGGCCTGCCGCTCTTTACGCTGGCCGTTGGCCTCGTTGACGGTTTCAACCCCTGCGCCATGT
>CAZSFB010000217.1:0-5581 GCA_964606035.1 uncultured bacterium
CATGGATCAGCGTTCCGCGTTCCAGCGGTGTCGGTCCTGACACCCGTTCTTCCGGCCGGGCTGCTCCGAGGCGGGTAACAGCGAGATAGTAAAACGGACAACGGGCATAGTCCGCCAGTCTGGTAGCCGAAAGCGGGCGCCCCTTGAGTATCGCTACCAGTTCTGTCCGAAAGGCCTCGTGCAACTTACCCCGTCTCGAGCCACTCAATGCGGCAACCGGATCCAGTTCCGGTTCCACCGCCAGTATCTGGTTCCCAAGATGAGCAAGCCCCCACTTCCCAGACCCGAGCAGAGCCTTGGCCACCTGCGACCACTCACGACGGGAGGAAATCTCGCCGGAAAAACCCGACAGCCAGGCGGCCGCCTGCCGCTCAAGCGACAGCTGGTGGTCCACTTGACTGGTATCGGTACCTTTCAGCCGTGCACGGATCATCCAGACCGGCGAACTGATCACGGCATCTTCGTTTCCCAGCCGGCGGGGACAGGAAAGGTTCACCTCCCCCGCAGTCTCAAGAATGGCGAACCCGAGACGTGACCAGGCGAGTTCGGATTCTGAGACCAATTGGTCAAGGCCGAGAAGCCTTCTCGCCTCACCGCTTCCCCATACCCGTTCCGGTCTCCGGGGCGGGAACAGGCTCTCCGACAGGCCCACCCATTCGAGATGCCGGAAACTCAATCCCGGCACATCCCTGGGTGAAATGACTCGAACCGATTTTGCCGACGGCACACGCTCAGGAACCGGAGTTTCCCGGAACAGTTCTTCCAGATCGTTCGCCCAGTCCCTGAAGGGCCGGTTACCAATGCCAAGTCTTTCAGCTTCGCCAGCCTGGCTCCCCAGAACATCGAACAGTTTCGTGAGACCCGCAAACGAACGGCGGATGGAATCCTCCACATCCCAGCCGGCCGCTGTACGCGTCAGCCGCCTTGGAAGCCAGGCGTTCCAGAGAGCCCTCTCCACCCAGCTGGAAAACTCCCTGGGACCAATGAGTGTCCCCGGCCGGATACCCACCAATCCACGCGTAATCCGATAAGGCTCTCCCTGCCCGTCACCACCAAGCAGCATTTCCATGGCCGTATGCACCCGGCAGCAGAGTTCAGCCAGCCGGTTGCCGGTACCGTCACCGGAGACCGGCTCCGCGAGCCTCTTCAGCCGCGGCATCCATATCCACCACGGACCCTGTGCGCGGCATTCGTCAAAAGCTTTCTCCATATCACGGATCAGAGAAGGGGTTATGAACTCCGGAAGGGGAATTCCGTTGCGATCTTCCAGCTCCCACGAAACAAAAGGTGAAGACAGGAAGTTCACGAGTGCCTCCGGTTCTCCACCGGTCTGCATTGCCTCCAGCAGCAACCTGGCCACCCGTCCGGCTTCGGTTTCCATGACTGACCTGGCCCGTGCGACCTCGACCGGGAGGCCATACCGCCGTGCAATGCTTTCCGCCCGGTCGGCCATTAAATAGGGATCAGAAAGGACGATGCCCGCATCCTGCGGCGCGATCTCTCCCTCAACGAGCTTCCGCCGGATCCGTTCAAAGGCGGCATGGATTTCATCAGCCGGTCCGGGCTCGCTCGTAATGACGTGAACATCCGCCTCCAGCACAGGTTCCTTGCCGAGCGGGTCAAGAATACCTGCCCGGTCCGGTTTCAGCCCTCCGACCACTGGCGGTTGTTCCGCCCAGAACCGTGCTGATACCTTGAGCCTGTCAGCGATCCGGGCAGCGGGCCGCCAGGCAGGCAATCGATCCCCGCCTGCCGGCAGCGGAAGTTCCAGCATCACCTCCACACCCCGCTGGATCAGCGATTCCAGGAGCCGCTGGTCGGGTATATCCAGTTCACAACCTGTCTCCACCCTCACCCGGTCAAAAGGAAGCCTGTCCGAAGTCGTCGCGATCCAGACAGCAACCCGGCACTCGAGCATCGGAGCGAACACTGCATGGCATGCATCCAACCGTTCCAGAAACCGGTCGAGGAGCCGCAACCACACCCGGTCCTCCGGCTGGTTCTGCAGATGCTGTATTTTCTTCAGATCAACCTGCCGGGAGATGCCCGCCGCCGCCAGTTCCGTGAAAAAATCCAGAAGCAGCCGCCTTGCACCCGGATGAGTTTCGAGGCTTCGGAACCGGGTATCCTGCAACAGTTCACCACGGGATTCCTGAATCACCGATTCAAGCAGCAAGGCGGCTCCAGCGGCCGAAACAACGATCCATGCGGGCGGTTTGAGGGTTTCAGCAAACTGGCGTGGCGTAAACAGGCTGACCGGCAAGTGACGATCCCTGGAAAGAAAATATTCCTCTGCCTGCCGCCGACGATGAACGTTGGGGAAAATGAAAGCCGTCCGGCCTCTGGATAACTCCTCCGTTCCGAGTTCGTCCGACCACGCCTCATATGACCTGAAACCTGGTGGAACCCGCCGCCAGCCTGCCAGATTCCCGTTCGTCCCTTTGTCATTTCCCGCCATACGCAAAACCCTAACATACCCATGTGACAGGTAGTGTCACTCGCCTGAAAGCCGGGCCGGATCCGGGATACATTTAAACTGAATCCGGTTCGTTACCCCGCGCCTTTGCTTTAAACGGAAACCGGGCTAAGAAACGGCGACTGAATGACCATTCATTCATTTCTGGAGGGACCTCATGATCAGGAAACTTCTCATCGCCAACCGGGGTGAAATCGCCTGCCGGGTAATCCGTACTGCAAAACGGCTCGGCATCAGAACTGTCGCGGTCCATTCCGAAGCGGACGTCGGCGCACCACACGTGGAAATGGCTGACGAAAGTGTCCTGATTGGTCCGGCCCCGGCACCACAGAGTTACCTGAACGTCAATGCCATTCTCGATGCGGTGAAAAAGACCAGCGCGGACGGTGTGCATCCGGGCTATGGATTCCTGTCTGAAAACGGCGACTTTGTACATGCGATCCGGAACGCCGGGCTGGTATTCGTCGGCCCTGAAGCCGATGCCATGCACCAGATGGGTGACAAGGGCGAAGCGCGCCGGATCGTGCAGGCAGCCGGTGTGCCAACCGTTCCTGGATCGGCCGGAATTGTTCAGACCTCCGATGATGCAAAGCTGGCCGCGGATGCGATTGGCTACCCCGTACTGCTCAAGGCGGCAGCTGGCGGCGGCGGGATCGGTATGACCCTCGTCAAGGGCCCCGACGAGATCGCCAAGGCGTTCGAATCCTCCTCCAGCCGCGCACAGAAAGCCTTCGGAGATGGCAGTCTCTATGTCGAGAAATTCATCGAAAATCCGCACCATATCGAGGTTCAGATATTCGGCGACACCCACGGAAACATCATCCACCTGTTCGAACGTGAATGCTCCGTACAGCGGCGGCACCAGAAAATCATCGAAGAAACTCCCGCGCCGCTCCTGGTCGGTAAGGATACCGTCCTGAGAAAGCTCTTCGATGCGGCGGTAATTGCCGCAAAAGCGGTCAACTACACGAACGCGGGTACCATCGAGTTCATCGCCGACGAACAGGGGAATTTCTACTTCATCGAGATGAATACCCGGCTCCAGGTCGAGCATCCGGTCACAGAAGAGACCACCGGGCTGGATCTCGTCGAATGGCAGCTTCGCGTAGCAGTCGGGGAGAAACTCCCCCTGACGCAGGAACAGGTAACCCGCCGTGGGGCGGCAATCGAATGTCGCATCTGCGCCGAGAACCCCGCCAAGAACTTCTTCCCCTCACCGGGGAAGATAGCGGAGCTCTTCTGGGGTCCCGGTATGCGCGTGGATACCGGCGTGAAGGCAGGCTCCGAAATCACCCCGTTCTATGATCCGATGGTTGCGAAGGTGATCGGCTACGGGGCCACCCGTCAGGAGGCCGCCGCGAAACTGGCTGACGGCCTCGACCGGACCACGATCAGGCCGCTCCAGACCAACCTGAACCTGCATCGCCACGTGCTCCGGGAATCCCGGTTTCTGGCGGGAAAATACGACACGAACTATCTCGCCACGCTGGACCTGAAAAACCTGGCCTGATCCCGGACCGGCTCCCGCAACCAGCAGCAGAAAAGGAAACTCGCAATGCCTAATTACACCTCGCTGATCTATGAAGTGAACGGCCACGTGTGCACAATCACGCTGAACCGGCCCGAGAAGAAAAATGCCCTTTCCCAGGTGCTCACGAACGAAATCATCTTTGCGCTCGAACAGGCCCGCGACAATGCGGAAGTGCGTGTGATTGTGATGACGGGTTCCGGAGGTGTGTTCTGCTCCGGCGCCGACCTGGGTGGCATGGCCAGTTCCCAGAAGTCCGACATCCCCCACCGTGGTGCGTTCCCTGAACTGCTGATTGCCCAGCGCACCTGCGGCAAACCGATCATAGCAAAGGTACGAAAATATGCACTGGCCGGCGGCCTCGGGCTCATGATGGGTTGCCAGTTCGTACTGGCGGAGGAGAATGCAGAGTTCTCGACACCTGAAATCGACCGGGGCATCTGGCCCATGATGATCATGGCCAACATCTTCCGGAATATCCCCCGCCGCAAGGGGCTCGAGATGTGTCTCTTCGGTGAACGGATCAACGCGAAGCAGGCCGAGGAATGGGGCGTTATCAACAAAGCCGTTCCTGCCGACCGCCTCGACGCCGAAGTGGACAACTGGGCCCAGCGGCTCGCAGAGAAATCTCCGATCGCCATGAAGCTCGGACTTGATGCCTTCTACAAGCAGGAATCGATGGAGTTCGATGTGGCAGTAAAATACCTCTCCGGCGAATTGGCCAAGGTCATCGCCACCGAAGACGCCCGCGAGGGAATCGCGGCATTCCTCCAGAAACGGAAACCGAACTTCAAGGGCAGATGACGAAGACAACTACTGAAAATCGCCGGGCAACTTCCAGCTCTTGAGGAGTTCCAGCGCCGCCTCATAGGGGTTCTTTCGGCCCTCGCGGACTGCGTCACCTGAGCCCTTCAGCGGGCCTTCAGTCAGTGCCATCCGGAGTTTCTCCCGGAGATCATCTGTCAGGATCTCGACAAGTTGCGAGACCCGCTGTTCGGCCCTTTTCCTGGCACGATCCGGTGAGCTACTTATCCCTTCCCGGTGGCGGGCGACTTGCTCGACGATTTCATCAATACCCCGGTCAAGCGCGGCGGCGGCAATCAGTACGGGCACATGCCATTCGAAACTTTCGTTCAGCTGCGCCGAGGACTCCAGCTCCATCCGGAGTTTTTCGGCGCCTGGCCGGTCGGCCTTGTTCACGACGAAGATGTCTGCAATCTCCATGAGCCCGGCTTTCATCGTCTGGATGGCGTCCCCCGCCTCCGGCACGAGCACCACGACCGTCGAATCGGCCAGTTCCATGATATCCAGTTCCGTCTGGCCGACACCGACCGTTTCGATGATGATTACGCCGTATCCAGCAGCATCGAAAAGGGCCACAGCCTCGCGAGTCGCCCGGGACAGTCCGCCATGGGCACCTCGTGTGCCAAACGACCGGATGAAAACGTCTTCGTCGAGCGCATGGCTCTGCATCCGGATGCGGTCACCGAGAATCGCCCCGCCAGTAAACGGGCTCGATGGATCAACTGCGATAACCGCCACCTTGTGCCCCTGCTTCCCGTAGCGGGCCACACGGC
>CAZSFB010000218.1:0-819 GCA_964606035.1 uncultured bacterium
TTCATGGCAGCCACCACTTCGCTCCGCACCCGGTCGAGCCACTCCTGCGGGGAGCGGGCGGCCTGCCTCGCCCGTGCCGGGGCAGGCAGGATCACCGCAATCCCCACTGCCTGGGGGCCCAGCCGGAGAAGTTTTCCGCCGGAGAGCCTCCGGCCCACCTCGACGCCGTTCCGCTCGCAAAGGGCCGCGTCCAGTTCCACGTCTGCCGCCTGATAGCGGCCGAGCAGACAGACGGGAGAGGCGAAATCGAACAGTCTCACCACGGGCATTCCGCCTGCGGAAATGCTTTCAAGGAAAAAGGCGTTTGCCGACGACGACCAGCTCGCCGACGGCCTCTCTTCCACCATATATCGCCATCGGGCCGGCTTGATGATTCTCATCGGCGGGCCTCCGCCCCTGTGCCCCGGAAAGCGTCCACGGACTCCAGAGCGGCTTTCACCGGAACTTCCACGAATCGTTCCCCTTCGACCACCCAGTCTTTCATATCCAGCGGACGGCCCCCCCGGACACTGACAATGATCCAGTGGAAGCCCGGCCAGGGAGCGGCGAAAGAGAGATCGGTGAGCGATGGGTCTGCCGGGTGATCAGGGTGGGAGTGATAGAAACCGAGCAGTTCGAGGCCCTCCCTGTCGGCGGCCTTTTCCACGTTCATCAGTTCCAGCGGGTCCAGCGCGAACCGGTCCCGGGCCCGCTCGGTGTTCGTGTTCCGCATCCGGACGGCCCGTTGAACAACCGACCCTGAATGCCTCCGGTTGCCCAGCAATGCGCCACAGCACTCCTCAGGGTAGCTGTCACTCCCGTGGACGCGGATCGCCTCTT
>CAZSFB010000218.1:829-5534 GCA_964606035.1 uncultured bacterium
CCCTCCGCAGTTCTTTTCGCGGAACAGGGCCCTCACACCGGTAGGATAACCCTCTCGGGCCCCCGGAGGTAAACGGATATTAAAGTCAGCCGCCCGCAATGGCCGGGACGATCCCCACCTCGTCGCCGTCCTTAACGGGCGTATCGACGGATTCCATGAATCGAATGTCCTCGCCGTTCAGGAAGATGTTGACGAACTTCCGGATCTTTCCCTGCTCGTCACATATCCGTTCTTTCAGCCCCGCGTGGTGTTTCTCCAGGTCATCAATGACTTGGCCGATGGTCGCCCCGGATACGGCCACCTCGGCGGCATTGGCCGTGTATTTGCGGAGCGGAGTGGGGATTCGGACGGTGATGGCCACGGCGGGAACTCCTTCAGGGGGTTTCAGATCAGGGCAGATAACTGTCACAAGCGGCTGCGGGCGGCAAGAGCCCTGACCCGCGGGCAGCTGCGGATTCCGGGGGAAATGGCACCCTCCCATCCCGATTGACCCACGAGTCAATTTCCGGTATCTGGATCATTCGACTGAACGACCATTCAGTCCGGTCAAGAAGCGTCACGCTGCCAGACCTAAAAGGAGGTTCTTCATCATGGCGGATGCATTCATACTCGGTGCCACGCGCACCGCGATGGGCAAGAAAAAGGGTGTCCTGAAGGACACGCACGCGATGGATGTCGCGGTAGCGGCCCTCAAGGGGCTCCAGGACCAGTGCAAGCTGGACAACGAGAAGCTGAAACAGATTGACGACGTGATCATGGGCTGCGTGTCGCAGACCGGCGAGCAGGGGACGAACATCTCCCGCGGCTCGGTCCTGGCGGCGGGCTGGCCCATCGAGGTGTCGGGCGTCTCCATCAACCGGTTCTGCGGCTCCGGCCAGCAGGCGGTGAACTTCGCCGCGCAGGCTGTCATGAGCGGCGCGCAGGACCTCGTGGTCGGCGCAGGCGTGGAGAACATGACCCGGGTGCCGATGGGCGTAGACATGTTCATGAAAGAACAGATGGTCATGCCGCCGCGGTCACTGATCTCCAAGTATTCGCTGGTGCCGCAGGGCGTCTCGGCCGAGATGATCGCCGAGAAGTGGAAATTCACCCGGCAGCAGCTGGACGAGTTCTCCCTCAAGTCGCAGCAGAATGCCCACAAGGCGATCTCTGGCGGCCACCTGAAAAAGGAAATCACCCCGATCAAGGTGAAGGTGGATCAGGGAACGGCTGATGCCTACAAGGCACATCTGGAGAAGTTCATGTCCGCCGACGAGGCAGCCAAGCACTTTGCTCCGGCCGACAACGGCAAGGTAGAAGTCACTTTCGACACGGACGAGCACCCCCGCCCGGAAACGACCCTTGAGGGCCTCGGCAAGCTGAAACCGGTTTTCAAGCCCACGGGCGTGATTCACGCCGGCAACTCATCGGGCATCGTGGACGGTGCTGCGGCTGTACTCATCGGCAGCGAGAAGGCGGCGAAGGAGCTGGGGCTGAAGCCCCGTGCGCGCATCGTCGCCATGGCGGTGGCTGGCTCCGAGCCGGTCATCATGCTGACAGGTCCGATCCCGGCCACCCAGAAGTGCCTGAAGAAGGCCGGCCTGACGATCGACCAGATCGATGTGATAGAGATCAACGAGGCGTTCGCCCCGGTTCCGCTCTGCACGATCCAGGACACGGGCATGGACCCGGCCAAGGTGAATGTGAATGGCGGAGCCATCGCCCTTGGCCATCCGCTAGGGGCCAGCGGCGCGCGGCTCATCGGCACACTGGTCAACGAGCTGGAGCGCACGAACAAGCGCTACGGACTCGCCACCATGTGCATCGGTTTCGGCATGGGCATCACGACCATCATTGAGCGGGTCTGAACCACACCTGCCCTGAAGACGGCAGAAACCCCGGCCTCCGAAAGGAAGCCGGGGTTTTTCTTCGCTGCCACGAAGCAGGGATCAGTTCCTGGGTTTCCGGCGGTCCTTGTAAAGTTTGTAGGAGAGCGAATCGACCAGTGCCTGGTAGCTGGCCTCGATAATGTTGTGAGAGACGCCCACGGTCCCCCATCGATCCTTGCCATCGGTTGACTCGATGAGCACCCGGACTACAGAACCGGTCCCCTTGTCTCCCGCGATCACACGGACCTTGTAATCCACCAGCTCGATTTCCTTCAGCTCCGGGTAGAACGGGATAAGGGATTTCCGAAGGGCCCCGTCCAGGGCATTCACCGGGCCGTTGCCCACGGCGGCCGAATGGGAAATCTCCCCATCCACCTCGATCTGCACCGTGGCCTCTGACAGGGGTTCCTCCCCCTCGGCCCTTTTCTCGTCAATGACCCGGAATCCGATGAGCCGGAATCCCTTCTTGTGGTTCTCCTTGTGAAGGGCCCGCTGCATGAGCAGTTCAAATGACGCCTCGGCCCCCTCGTACTGGTAGCCGGAGTATTCGAGCTGCTTGAGCTGGTCGAGAATCTGGCGCGTGGCCGGGTCACTCTTTGTGAGATCAATATTGAACTGCTTCGCCTTGTAGAGGACGTTGCTCTGCCCGGCGAGGTCGCTCACGAGGATGCGGTGGGAGTTACCCACCAGTTCCGGCTCGATATGCTCGTAGGTCTGCGCGGCCTTCTGCACGGCCGAGACATGGATGCCACCCTTGTGGGCAAACGCCGAATCACCGACATAGGGCTGGCGTTTCCAGGGGGGCATGTTCAGGAGTTCGTTGAGCAGACGGGAGGTGTCACGAAGCGTACGGAGCTGCTTCGGCGTGACCACGTTGAGACCGAGTTTGAGCTGGAGGTTCGGAATGATCGAGACGAGATTGGCATTCCCGCACCGTTCCCCGATGCCGTTGATGGTTCCCTGCACATGCGAGGCCCCCGCCTCCACGGCGGAGATGGCGTTGGCCACACCACATTCAGTGTCGTTGTGGGCATGAATACCCAGTTCTGCCCCTGGTACGGACTGGGCGACGATCTTTACTACTTCATGAACATAGGATGGCAGCGACCCGCCATTCGTGTCGCAGAGAACGAGCACGTCGGCACCCGCCTCATGGGCACTTCTGAGCACCTGTAGAGCGAAAGTGGGATTCGCCCGGTAGCCATCAAAAAAGTGCTCGGCATCGAAGAACACCTTCTCAAAGTGCTTTTTCAGGTATTTCACCGAATCGAAGATGAGGTCGAGATTCTCTTCAAGGCCGATTTCGAGCGCTTTCGTCACATGAAAATCCCAGGATTTTCCGAAAATGCAGGCCACCGGCGCGCCGCTCTCGACGAGTGCCTTCAGGTTGGGGTCTTTTGCGGCCGTCACCCCTGGCCGCCGGGTGGAGCCGAAGGCGGCCAGCTTCGCCTGGCCCAGTTTCAGTTTCCCGGAGCGGGAGAAGAATTCCGCGTCCTTCGGGTTCGAGCCCGGCCAGCCCCCCTCAATGTAGTGGATGCCAAGGTCATCGAGCGCCTTTGCCACGGTCACCTTGTCCTCGACACTGAAATTCACGTCCTCGCACTGGGAACCATCCCTCAAGGTCGTGTCATAGATCTCGACGGACCGCTTCTTCGGTGCCGGGTTCTGGGTTGTCTTCGGAGGTGTCATGTCAGCCTTCCAGTCGGTTCATTCCTGCCGCAAAAAGTATCCTGCCACCCTGCCCCATTCCGGGAAAGGCGGTCGGGCCGGGCGCGTGTGCCGGGCCCCGGATCAGATAATAATGGAAATCGTGGTCGAGAACGCGGGCATCTGGTCCCGTACCCTTTCGGGGAGAGGCGTCCCGGCCGGGAGGTCAGGCGGGCTGTTCGCCCATCTTGAACTCATCGTGCAGGGTTCGCACTGCCAGCTCGGTATATTTGTCCGAGATGACGACAGATATCCTAATCTCTGACGTGGAAATCATCAAGATGTTGATGTTCTCGCGGGCCAGGGCCGCAAACATGCGCCCGGCAACCCCTGCATAGGACCGCATGCCGAGACCCACCACCGACACCTTGGCAATGTTGGCGTCCGTGGAGACAGCCCCTGCGCCCATTTCCTTCGCCATTGGCTCAATCAGGGCCTTTGTGCGGTTAAGGTCGGCCTTCGTCACCGTGAAGGTCAGGTCCGTCGTGCTGTCGGCGGAGACGTTCTGGACGATCATGTCGATATTGATGTTGGCGTCGCCAAGGGCCTTGAACACCTGAGAGGCGATGCCCGGCTTGTCCGGCACCTTGTGGATCGTGACCTTCGCTTCGTTCTTGTCGTAGGCGATGTTGCTCGCAACGAGACCTTCCATGTCCTTCGTCTCCTCAACAATCATGGTCCCGGGGGCGTCGGAGAACGTGCTCCGCACCTGGAGGGGAACCTTCCATTTCATGGCAAACTCGACCGAACGGGTCTGGAGCACCTTGGCGCCGAGGCTCGCCGCTTCGAGCATCTCCTCATGGGTGATCTGCCGCAGCTTCCGGGCCGAGGGGCACATGTTCGGGTCCGTCGTATAGACCCCATCCACGTCGGTATAGATATCACACCGGTCGGCCTTCACGGCGGCGGCGACCGCCACGGCCGAAAGATCCGAGCCGCCGCGGCCGAGCGTCGTCACGTCGCCCTGGTCGTTGATCCCCTGGAATCCGGTCACGATGGGGATGATCCCGGCCTTCACGTCAGCCAGCAACTTCGCGGAGTCGATCGCCGTGATCCGGGCTTTCATGTAGGAACGGTCGGTGTGAACCGGAACCTGGAAGCCGGTGTAGCTCTTTGCCCGGCCTCCCATG
>CAZSFB010000219.1:0-5493 GCA_964606035.1 uncultured bacterium
GCCGTGATCAGCACATCAATCACGTCCCGTCCCGGGAACCTGAAGCGCTCCAGAGCGGCTCCTAGCGCTATCCCGAGCGCTGACGCCACGATCGTCGCAATCAGGGCAATGCGAAAAGAAAGAAGGAGCGGTTGCCATTCCATCAGGCGGTCACTCTCAATGCCTCAACAACACTCTTATATGGACGAGCAATCGACATCCCACAGTTAGTAAAGGAAGAATAAAACCACCGCATCCGGCACACGCAGGTAGACGGTTATACGGTCCTGAATGGCCGTTCAAGCCCTGAAACTAATGGAAACCGGGCCCATTTAAAGTCCTTGGATTTTTTTGGGGACAGGGGGTCCGGGGTTGACGCATCCCGCCCCAGTCGCTATCAGTGCGCGCGGGAGATTAGCTCAGTTGGTAGAGCAGTTGACTCTTAATCAACGGGTCGCCGGTTCGAGCCCGGCATCTCCCACCAGAACGGCTCTTCCAAAAGACTTCCGACCGGTTCATAATCCCGCCAAACAAGTTCGATGAATAAGCCGCCCCGATCCTCATTAATCGGTGGAAAACTCATGGCACCCCCAGGAGATTATGGAACTCCCAGAATCAATCGAAGCGCGATTCCGTAGCTTCGGGAATAACCTCCTGACAGATACGGACAAGATCCGGTCTTATGTCAGCCTGATGATGACCGTAATGGGCCGGGGACTCATTTCAATTAGCCGGTTTGATCCAACTGTTAAGAAGGAAACTGCAGGGTTTCCTGTTGGGTTCAGGTTCGAGATGGTTACCTTGCCTGACGGACCTTCCGTTAGGTTACGACTGGATCTGAACCGGGAGTTCGAAGCGGATGAATCATCCGCAAAACCTGATTTATCGATCCAGTTCAAGCACCTCCGACACGCTTTTACGGTGCTCAGTTTCCAGGAAGGCACCGTCAGGGCATTCGCGAATAACCGGATGGTTGTCGATGGAGACCTGGCATTTGCCATGCGCATGGTCCGTATTTTGAACCGGCTCCAGTCGATAATTCTGCCAGAGGCGATCGCCCGACGGGCAGTCAAAAGATATCAGCCGATTCCTTTGGGTGAAAAGGCCACAGGGGCCATGAGAATATATGGTGATGTCGCTGCCATGGCGCTGAAAGGGGATAACCCGTGAGTGGACAGTTCTATGAGTTTTACTGTCCGGTAAAAATCGTTGCCGGCTTCAGCGCCCTAGACCATTTGCCTTTTGAACTGAATTCCCGGGATTGCCACCGGCCGCTGGTGGTGACTGATAAAGGCGTTCGCACTGTCGGCCTTCTTGATATCGTTCTTAAGTCGCTTACCGAGGCCGGGATAAAGGACCCGCCAGTTTTCGATGGCATTCCGCCAGACTCCAGTACCGCAATCGTTGCAGATGCCGCCCGCCTCTATCGACAAAGCAATTGCGATTCCATCATTGCGATTGGCGGCGGTTCTGTGATCGACACCAGCAAGGGTTTGAATATCCTGGTTTCCGAGGGCGGGGACGACCTAAACAGGTTTTCTGGTGCGGGAGCCCTCAAACATCCTCTCCGGCCACTCGCGGTCATTCCGACGACCGCTGGGACCGGATCTGAGGTCACCATGGTCGCTGTCATTGCTGACCGGGAACGTGGTGTGAAGCTTGCGTTCGCCTCTCCCTATTTGCTGCCAACCTGGGCAGTTATCGACCCACGCATGACCCAGTCGCTTCCGCCATTGCTGACTGCCGCAACCGCCATGGATGCTCTGACTCATTCTGTTGAGGCATTTACCTGTCTTGGCAAGAATCCCGTCAGTGACGCATATGCGTCAGCGGCTATCCGCAAGATTTCCATCCATCTTCCAAAAGTTCTCGACAATCCGGGCGATTTGGCCGGGCGATTCGAGCTGGCGCAGGCCGCAACAATGGCTGGCATAGCGTTCTCAAACTCGATGTGTGGACTGGTGCACGCGATAGGCCATCAGCTTGGAGCCTTATGCCACCTTCACCATGGTGCCTGCATGAGCCTCATATTGCCCTACGTCCTTGAATACAACCTTGCCGCCCGTGGGGATGCGCTCGGTGAACTCCTTCTGTATCTTGAAGGTCCGGATGTTTATGCACGAACGCCAGCATTGGACCGTTCCACTGCAACCATTCGTTCAATCCGGAAACTCAGAGACCAGCTTCACGCAAAGTGCGGTCTGCCCCGAACGCTGTCGGAAACAGCAAAAGTGAGGGAAGATCAACTGGAAACGCTCGCCCGAATGGCACTGGACGACGGATCCCTTTCCTACAATCCAGAAGAGGCCGAGTTCGACGACGTATTGGGTATCCTGAAAAAAGCTTGGGCCTAATTGCCCTTTTCTACGGCTCTCTCCAGTTCATCCAGAGCCTCTCCCATATAAGTCGCGAGACGCTGCATGTGAGGCAGAGTGTCTCTGCAACCAGTAAAGCCAAAATTGAGTGTCCCTGCATAGCTTTGGCAGGTGATATTGCATGCCTGGCCGTGGGTCGGAATTGAAACCGGATACAACGCTTCCAGCCGGGCCCCCCGGAAATAGAGAGGGATTTCCGGTCCTGCCACGTTGGAGATTACCACATTGAATGGCGGCCTAACCCGTCCGCTCATGCCGGTAATATGCTGGACTGCAAATGGGCTCATCATCAGGGCGGTAAACTGGATGATGGCATCCCGGCTCATCCCCTTGAGTTGAGCCTTGGCCTCGCAGGCCGAAACTACAATGGCTTTCAACCGGTCGAGTGGATCAGGAATATCCGTCGCAAGCGAAACAAGGATGGCTCCAACAGCATTGCCCCCACCAGGATCATCCTTCGGGCGGACGTTCACCGGCACCATTGCTATCAAGGGCTCATCCGGCAATTCATTCATCTCTTGCAGGAACCTCCTGAGTGTCGCGGCCGACAATGCCATGACTATATCATTCAATGTGCACTCAACACGCTTTGCCAGTCCTTTCAGGCGAGCGAGGGAGTATTGCTGGGTTGCAAAACGGCGATTCCGGCTGATACGTCCATTGAGAATAGACATGGGTGCCTGATACGGCAGAACGCCATGCTTTTCCCGGCCACTGGCCATATCCAACAGTTCCCTGCCAACCTGCCGTGCCGATTCCATCTGGGATTGCAGGATTCCAAACAGGGCCTTCATGCCTCTGGATGCTTCCTCGGTCTCGCGATGCGAGCGTTCCGGCGGGGGTAACGAGAAGAACAGGGGCTTGCTCCGCTCGTTTTGTGACGTGGAGAGACTGCGAGCCAGTATTCGCGCACCGGTAAAGCCATCAACGAGCGAGTGGTGGATCTTGAAATACATGGCGAACCGGTTGCCTTCGAGACCTTCGATCAGGTGCGTCTCCCATAATGGGTGATGAAAATCCATCGCGTGGCTGTGCAGCCTGGAAACCAGGATTCCGAGTTCCCGTTCATCCCCCGGAGCCGGCAATGCCGAACGCCGTATGTGATAGTCCACGTCAAGGTTTGACTCTTCAACCCAGGAATGGAGTGGGTTCGCCAGAAACTCCGGGGTCCGGAGCCTTAAATTCCAAGGCGGGTAAACTGTCCGGGAGGCCCGGACCTCATCCAGGATCTCCCGCAGGAACGTTGGCCGGGCATCGGCCGGGAACGAAAACGTCATTAGTGCGGCAACGTGCATCATGACTTCACGTGTTTCTCCGTAGAGAAACACGGCATCCATTGGACTCAGCCAGCGGTCAGCCATTTTTTGATACCCCCGTTATGCCTGCTAGCGATTCCCCGGAGTGACGATATCCGAGGCCAGCATACGCCCGCAATTGGGGGCAGCGGTTTCCTGCCCTTGATGAGATTCTGTGTTTTTGTGTGTTTTCCTGTGGCGGGTTCTTAATGAAATGTCTCAATTGCCGCTGCCGGAATTTGCATAATATGGCCCTGTTTTTCCTATCATTGACCTCAGATAGGCCGACCATATATTTAACATGCTAATGACTATGACAAATATGGCGAGATCGGCTCTTGATAAGTGGGGCCCCCAGGCGATCTGGGACCTGATGGTTCTCAAGTCCCTTCTGAGGCATGCGGGGGATTTCACCGAAAAAACCCTGATGCCGGTGGCGAGCCTGCTGGTTGATGACCCCGAATCCCTGGAGCGGGACTACGCCTCCCTGGTTGCCAAACGGCGGACCTTCCGGGTCTTCGACAGTCCAAGAGACAAATGGGCTGTACTGTATGGCAATTTCGTCCGGGAACTGGAGTTCGCGCTGGAAATCCTGAAACCCCGCATGAGCGACAGAGATTTCGAGAAACTCGTTGTCGATGGCGTTCATCAGCGGCTTGAGAACTGGATCGGCTTTCTCAAGCCCTGGTTCATGAAACTGAACGGCCGGGTTCCCCGGAACCTTGCGGGTCCGGAGGGCATGAACCGTTCACTCCACGCCTTTGGCAAAGGGCCATATAGGGATGTTCTCTCGCTCATCGGTTTCGTCCCGGGATTTCTCGTCGGGCCCACAGAAATCCGGATGGACGATGATGGCGTCATGGAAATATATATACCGGATTGCGCCCTGCACCGGGTTACAGCCAACGACCGGCCCCAGGATCTAGCCTGCCTGTATGGCTGCAAGGCTGCCTGTGAAAAGCTGTTCGGACGCAATGACGCCATGGCCTTTGATTTCAGCCCGGAGCTTCCGGGTTTTGGCTGTTCCCTCAAGGTATACATGGCCGGCCACCCGAATATTCCGGAACGGATCGGCAGCTATCCCAAACTCAAGGAATACTGCAGCGAATGCGACATCGCCCCAGGCTGCGAAAAGCGCAGGGGCGGCCGGACCATCATACCCTAGTAACCGGATAGGGTAGCATAGCGGTCACGATGAAAATGGGCCGCCCCGAGCAGCTGCTCCAGCACCCTTGCCCGCTTAAGGAAAAAGCCGATCTCGTGCTCATCGGTTACGCCAATACCGCCGTGCATTTGCACGGCCTCATTACTCACCAGCCGGAAAGTTTCTCCGGCCTGCACTTTGGCTGCACTCGCCAATAGCGGCACGTCCGGCCTTTTCTCATCCAGTGCCGTCAGTGCCTCCATAACAACCGAACGGGTCAGTTCCATCTCACAGAACATCTGCGCGGCTCGATGCTGCAATGCCTGGAAACTTCCAATGGGCACACCGAACTGCGTCCTGATTTTCAGATAATCCAGCGTACGCTCGAAGGCCTCCGAAATGCCGCCGAGCATCTCCGCACATACCCCGATTCGCGCCGCATCCAGCACCTGTTCAACCAGATCAGGGCCCCCGAGACGGTTCTCCACGGGGATATCTACTCCATCCAGTTCAATATCGGCCCATCCCCGGCTGTCGACGGTCCACCGGCGGTGCCGGGTGACGCCTGGACTATCCGCTGGAACACAGAAGAGTCCCAACCGTCCCTGCTCAGCGGCCAGAACAATGAGCAAATCCGCCACATGCCCGTCACTGACCCACCGCTTCCGGCCGGTAATCCGGTATCCGGCTCCGGCTGGCT
>CAZSFB010000220.1:0-5468 GCA_964606035.1 uncultured bacterium
ATTTGCCTGGTTGACAAAGCTAGTTATCCGGTATGCGCTGGCCAACTGCTTTGGATCGTCGATCCGTGTCCATTCCGATGGGCAACGAACCGGTGCCGTCTGATTGGCATCGGTACACCAGACCAGGCTGGTCACTGGATCCGGAATGCCACATCGCCAGTCCTTACGGCTTTCCGCAGTTTTCGGGAGCACGAGCCAGTAGGTCACGCCCGTCAGGGCCAGATAGTTTCGCCAGTGTGTGCCGCGCAGCATCCGGACCATCGTTGCAAGCTCGGAGGAGTTGTAGCCGATGGAGGTCGAATAGGGGGTCAAGAGAACCACATTTCCGTAAACGAGATCCCATATCTGTTGGGAAACAGCAGATGACTCCTCCCCGGCCCAGTGAATTCCGGAACGTTCGTGGTTGAAGAACAGGCGGGCGTATGCTGTATCCGGATGGGCTTCGCGGGGGAAATCTGCAAGAAAACGGGTAATCAAGGAAGGAGGGGTTCGATATATCGCCGAATCCCAGGCAGGAGCCTGAGGCCTGTTCACTAGGAACAGCTCCACTGCAGTGAACAGAACCACACCCCAGCCAATGGCCCGGTATCGGCTTCCCATCAGGACGATCAGGAAAAGGATTAATCCTCCGGCACTCCATAGTTTTGCAGCGAAAGAAAGAGAACGGCTCACCTGGCTCAACAGTTCCTGTGTGGCTGAAGTCCGGGCGATTCTGGAAATCCAAGGATCGAGATATTCCGGTGATGCCGATAGCCGCAATAGCAGGAATGCAATCAGCAGCATGGTTGTCGGGAGAAATATCTGTAGCTGGAGATTTCGTGTGGATGATTTCTGGGATTTCAGGATTGTGTGCAACCCGCAGGCAGCTATCAGGGCAATCGCCATCATTGGCCAGAGGAGAAGTCGTTCGGGGAAGCGAAAGTTCGACCAGAAGGGTACGACCTTGTAAAGCAGACTGTAAAAGGGGGTGTGGTCACCGCAGGCGGCCAGAAAGGTAAGCAGTCCCAGGACCGTCCAGAGCTGTATTTCCGGTCTTTTGCAGCATTTCCACAGGCCATAAATGGCGAGCGGGATCAACAGCACCCCAAAGTAACTTTGTGATGTATAAAAACCCTTGTAGGCACTGCGGGTCAGGGCATTCCCCCAAAATGGCATGTCATCCCTGAATGTGAAGCCGTATAGGTCAGGGACCAGCCACTCGGTCCAGCGGAACGGGTGGAATGACCATTGGGTGACAAGTTCCAGAGAGTTCCCGGTTATGCGGGTTGTCTCTCTGGAAAGCTCGTAGACGGGCACAAGCCACGGTGATGCCAGCAGGGCAGTGGTAATTAGAATCCAGGCCGAACCTGTCAGCCTCCCGGCAAAAGACCTGTCCCGGATCACTACTGCCACTGACAATACCAGTGTCAGGAGTCCAAGGACGTAGGTCGTCTGAATGTCTCCGCTAAGGGTGACGCAGAGGAGAGCAGAAACTGCAGCCGCTCCCCAGCCCCAGTGGGGTGCTTTCAGGAAACGGTGCAATGCGGCCAGGTAGTAGCCTGACCATGACCAGGCGAAGAGAAACTGCAGGTTTTCATGCTTCTGTATTAAAGTACCACCGTAGGCGATCGAGAGCGCTCCAAGGAATGCGGCCGACCGGACAAGGTTGAACTGTCGCAACCAAAGGTAAAACCCGCCATGCGCCAGGGCGAAGTGGATAATAACCAGGAAACCATAGGCGTATAACGGATCCGAAAAGATCAGAAGGGCTGCATGAGCCGGGTAGAGTACCCCGTTTACCGGATCTGCCCAGAAAGGCATCCCGTTCTTGATCCGGTCTGTCCAGAGGGGCCACTCTCCGGAGAGCAGCCTTTCGCGCATGTACAGCTTTGTCGGCATGAAGCCGATAATCGAATCCCGGAACCAGAAAGCCTGGGCCCCGGACCAGACACCCTGAAAGAATGTGGTGTTTGTAGCGATGATGGCCGCAAGAACGGAAAGCCCCCGCATGCGACGCTCTTCTAAAGTCTCGTGGTTGCTCAATGGAGCTGCCGCCTCCATAGCACCAATATAAAGATACCCATTATGACGATCAGGGTAACAAACGCGATTATCAGGCCAGTTCTGATCGAATCCGGACGGAATTCAAAGGTCACCTGATGTTTACCGGCGGGCACCCAAGCGGCGATGAAGGCGCCATTCGCTGACAGTAGCGGTACGTCACCGGTCTCGGTTCGTGCGTACCATCCGGGATAGTTGATGTCTCTTATGATGACTGGCCCGTCAAACGGTTTGTCGGCCTCGATGATCCTGTGCTCATCGTTCCACGACGCGACGGTACAATGGACTTCCGATTCAGCGGGCTCGCCGGATGGAGACCCAAAGGGAATGTCCGGCATCGGCCGGTTGGGGTTCAGGCTTCCCAGGTAAGCGAATCGTGGACCGGTGGCTGCGAACCGGGTGATTTGAATGCGCCGGGTGAGCTCGGAAATATCATTCGGCTGTTTCCAGTTCACCGGGCAGTAGGCAGGCGGGAACGCACGCTTATAGTTACACCAGACCAGTCCGGGAATCCCGGTATCCCGGATCTTGGGACCGCAGGCAAGCGTGGAATCTCCTTCTGCAGCATCCGGGAATATGGCGACATATTCGGTACCGGTCAGTGCGGCGAAATCGCCTGGACTCGTAAGATTCTGGATTGACCGGCGTGCGATAAGTTCTGACGAATTATACCCGCGCATACCTGCCCAAGAGGTCAGCAGAGGCAGATTGCCGGTCATAGTATTCCATGTGAGCAATGCCAGCAGAGGCCCTTTTTTCTGGGGGAACTCTGTTTTCAGTTCAGTAACGTAGCGTGTCGAATCTATCCGAATGGGAGCAGGCCGGGGGCTCGTGCTATCGGGGAACGTCGAGATAAGGTTTTCAACTGTGGAGGGGAGCATTTCGTAAGCTTCCCTGGGCCACTCTGGCACAAGCCGGGCGTTTATCAGCAGGAGATTGACAGCAACAATCATCACCAGCGCGGGTTTTCCCGCAGAATGACGGATTCGCCAAATGAAAAGCAGGCATGTGGCTGCGGCCAGCCACCAGGCTGCACTTAAGTAAAGAAAAGAGGAGAGCCAGTGAAGAATTTCTGCAGTGGCTGGGGATCCGTAAACAGTATCGGCGAAGAATTTTAGTCCTCCGGTTTGCGGGAGAAAGTACTCACCCAGTGCGACAAGCAGGGAGACAAGAGCTATCCCGAGAAATGAAGTCGGCTGTTCGAATGACCGGTCTATGCCTCGCGCGATGAACCAGCCGATGGCCACGGTGGTCCAGAATAGCAGTCGCTCCGGGAACTTGAATGCCTTCCAGAAGGGGACATATTCGTAGAACAGTCTGTAAAATGGCAGGTAGTCTCCTGTCGAGAGAATGAATGCCGCGAGACCGATGACGAGCCAGAACCAGTCAGTTCTCAGGTAACGGCGCCCGAAGATGCCGGCTGCTGCTACCATTATCCCGAAATAGCCAAGTGAAATAGACGGCGTATAGAAACCCCAGAGGCTTGAACGGGTAACCCCGTAAGCCCACCAGATTGGGTCGTTCTCCGGGTCGCCGAACACGCCCGGAACGAACCACTCAATCAGGCGTAACGGATGCAGGGACCATTCGGTAGCAGATTTAAAGGTGTTGGCTGCCAGTCTGGTCGTTTGCACGGATAGTTCATATGCAGGCAGGAGCACGGGGGCAGCCAGTAAGGCGGCCAAAACCGGGATCGACGTGGCCTTCAGGAAGTTCCTGGCTGAAAGAGGGGCCTTGCTGGTTACAAGCGGGTAAAGCAGCGTCAGCGCACCAAGTATCATTACTGTCTGGATTTCGCCGGAAGTGATGATCATCCAGAGGCAGGCGACCGGCAACAGCAATAGCAGTGGAGTCGACCGGGACAGTGCAAGCCTGAGAGCAGCGAAATACCAGCCGCACCAGGACCATGCAAAGAGGAACTGAAGTGCGGCGTGTGCATTTAACAGGACACCGGAATAGGCAATCACGACAGAACCAATTGAAGCGGCAGTGACGGAATTCCCTTCAGCCCGCAACCAGACGTAGAACCCCATATGAGCAAGGAAAAAATGGCTGACAGTCATGATTCCGTACGAAAGCACGGGATCGTCAAAAGCCAGAAGTGGAAGATGGCCGGGGTACAGGATTGAATTCACCGGGTCTGCCCAGAATGGCTGACCACTATTCAGGCGCTCGGTCCACAGGGGCCAGTTACCCGCAAATACCTGCTCGCGAAAGAACAGGCGGAGTGGCAGATAGTTGACAACAATGTCTCGGTAATAAAGAGCCGTTTCCGACACCCAAATGCCGGGGAAAAATACCAGATTGAAAAAAAATGGGAGAACAAGACCAGCGGCGATGTCCGTGGCTCGTTGCTGGAGTCTGGGGGATGGTTTAACGTCAGTCATTGAAACCTGTCTTCACAATAGAGGAGGCTGATTGTCCCCAGACAGTCCACTAGGGGAAGCGCCGATGTGTCCTGTATGCAGTGGGCCTTGCGTATTTGAAGCTGAGGTTCGCGAGCAGGACGGTTATTATACCAGTACGGACAGATTCCGGCTTCTGGCATGCCATGCGTGCGGATCCCGTTTTATTGATTCTGGCAGTATTCCACATCCGATCAGCCATTATTACCCAAGCGACTATTACGGGAGCAAGCAGGAGAAATACCGGGGGGTTTTTCAGAAACTATCTGATACCTTCCGGCGGTGGAGATTTAACATCCTGTTCGGGCGGATCACATCGGAAATCAGTGAAAGCCCCTCGGTTCTGGATTACGGGTGTGGCCGTGGTGTCATGCTGGCTTCGTTCCGGCAGGCGGGGTGGCAGGCCAAGGGAGTTGAATTTTCGGAGAGTTCCGCAGCACTTGTGAAAGCTGAATACAATGTTGACGTCCTGCATGGGGCTGACGCCATTGATCAGCTTGGACATGAAAAGTTCGACCTTATCACGCTCTTTCACGTTCTTGAGCACGTGCCGGACCCTCGTGCAGTGATTCTCCGCCTGTCCCGGCATCTCAAGGAACGCGGACGTTTTGTAATCGAGGTGCCGAACTATTGCCGTCTCCAGAGAGTTCTTTTCGGCCGCTGGTGGTGGCATCTGGACCCGCCACGCCATCTGGTACATTTCACGCAGGAGTCGTTGTCCGGAATGCTGCAGAATCTAGGCTTTCGTGTCCGGATATTGGCAAATTTCTCTCTCGAATACTCGATCTTCTGTTTCCTGCAGTCTGTGATGTCCCGGATTACCCGACGGCCGAACCGCTTGCATCTGCTGATACGGGCGACGCCGGGGGAACACCCAATGGGGATGCTGGAGAAATGGTTCACTCTCGGCCTTGCAGCTGTTATCTTCTTCCCATCCGTGTTTGGCGCGATTGCACTGTTTTTCCTTGGTCAGGGGGATATCATTCGGATTGAGGCCCTGAAGGAATAAAAATGTAACGGGCG
>CAZSFB010000221.1:0-5468 GCA_964606035.1 uncultured bacterium
ATGGTTATATCCCGGGATCATTCCCCGGACGGGCTTTGGGGGCGGAATACCCACTTGGATTTTTCCTCTCAGAACCTCTGGCTGGTGAGCACTATAATAACTTGGTCACGTCTGGCAACGGAAGCCCCCGGCCACGGGATATCCCTTCACCCGCAGCCACAGGTCACAGACTACCGCCGCGGCAATCGCCTCAACGATCGGTACCGCACGGGGGGTCAGGCACGGGTCGTGGCGGCCCTCCACCAGGACCTTGCCGTTCTCACCCTTCCGCGTGACCGTATCCTGGTCCTGGGCAATGGAAGCCGTGGGTTTGATCGCCACCCGGACAATGACTTCCTGCCCGGTTGAGATCCCTCCAAGTATTCCCCCGGCATGGTTCGACCGGAACACAGGTTTTCCATCCTGCATCTCCATCTCGTCGTTGTGTTCCCGGCCTGTAAGCCGGGTTCCAGCGAACCCCGCGCCAATCTCGACCCCTTTCACCGCGTTCAGGGTCATCATCCCGTACGCGAGCAGCGCATCAAGCTTGTCATAGATTGGCTCGCCGATGCCGGGCGGAAGTCCCCGGATCACCAGTTCAACAACGCCGCCGAGTGAATTCACGTTCTTGCGGGCCTCGTCGATGGCCGCCGCCATCTTTGCCGCCGCCACCGGATCGGGACACCGGACCGGGTTGTCTTCCACCGTTTCCCAGCGCCGCTCCGCAGCCTCAATGGTTCCCACGGAGACCACCCCCGCATGAAAGGTAATTCCGTGAGGGGCAAGAATCTTTTTTGCGATAGCCCCGGCCGCCACCCGGCCGATAGTTTCCCGGGCACTTGAACGGCCGCCGCCCCGGTGGTCCCGGTGGCCGTATTTTACGTCGTAGACCCAGTCGGCGTGCCCCGGCCGGTAGAGGTGCTCGATTTCGTCGTATTTCACCGACTGGGCGTCCTGGTTTCGGACCAGAATCGAAACCGGCGCCCCGGTGGTTTTCCCGCGGAACACCCCCGAAAGGATCTCGCACCGGTCAGCCTCCTGCCGTTGCGTCACGAGTTTCGACTGCCCCGGGCGGCGGCGGTCCAGTTCCTTCTGGATATCCTCCTCGGTCAGGTCCACGAGCGATGGCACCCCGTCCACGACGACACCCACGGCCGGACCGTGGCTTTCGCCCCAGGTGGTGTATCTGAACAGGATCCCGAATGAGTTTGATGCCAAGGGTATTCGCCGTTTCCGCGGGGCCTTCAGCCGCCGCCCACAAATTGCACGATCTCGACCTGCTGCCCCGCGCCCACGGTGGTCTCGCCGTAAGCCGCCCGCGGTACTACGCGGCGGTCCAGCTCCACAGCCACGCGGGCGGGCTTCAGCCCGAAACGGTCCAGCAGCTCCACGAGCGTCACCGGCCGGTCAAGCTCCAGCACCTCTCCGTTCACCGTCACTGTAATACCGTCTGCCATCGGCCTTTCCGCAGGACCGGAGGAGCCGCAGGGGTCCCCGCTTGACCTGCGGAACCACCCGCAGGTATGAATGAACATTCATTCAGTGGAGCCTATGGCCCCGGTGAAACGAATACTAGTCAGGCAGGACGGTTCGCATCAATGGCGTTCCGGCACCGGCGGGAGGCGAAACATCGATGACAACGCGGGCACTCGACAAGCGGGAGCGGATCCTCGAAGCCGCCACCCGGACCTTCGCCGAAAAGGGATTTTTCAACGCCAAGATCTCGGAAATCGCCAAGCAGGCGGAAGTGGCCGACGGAACCATCTACCTGTATTTCAAGAACAAGGACGACATCCTGATCCAGATCTTCGAGTACATGGTGGAGCGCCACCTGGAGAACATCCGCACGACGGTGTCCCAGGGCGGAACCCCCGACGACAAGATCCGCCTGTTCATTGATCACCATTTCCGCACCGTGGAGAAGTTTCCCAAGCTCGTGGAAGTCATCACCATAGAACTCCGCCAGTCGAGCAAGTTCATGAAGGACTATACGCCAAAAAAGTTTTTTGCCTACCTGGACCTGGTCTCCGAACTCATCCGGGAAGGACAGCAGTCCGGCCGGTTCCGCAAGAACGTCGATCCGGAAGTCGTGAAAACGGCCCTATATGGCTCCCTGAGCGAAGTTACCGTCCTGTGGCTCAAGCAGAAGAAAAAGCGGTTCGACCTGAAATCCTGCGGAGACCAGATCGCTGACCTCTATATCAGGGGCCTGCTGGCCTGACAGACCGGCAGCATCCTGAAATCACCTGACGGCTGCGATCTCCTCGACCCGGTCGCCGTCATTCAGGCTGCTCGGCGGGTAGACCACAACCCGCTCACCTTCGGTGAGACCTGACTCCACCAGAAAATATTTATCGTTCGAGCGGCTTGCCTCGACACGCCGTTTCCTCGCCTTCCCATTCTCCACATTAAACGTAACCCACTGCGCTCCTTCCCTGAACAGGGAACCAACCGGAGTCACCAGGGCACCGGGCGTCCGGCTGATCACGAAGGATGCAAACACCCGGAAGCCTTCACTGAGTGATCTCCAGTCGTCATGAGGTGAAACAATATCCACGAGCGCATTCACGCGCTGCTCCTCGACACCAAGCGACGATATCTTTGTGAAACCGGCAGGCTCCACGCGGCGGAGCCTGCCCTGCAGGTCTTTGGGTCCGCCCCAGCCGCTGATGATCACTTCGGCATTTTCCGGGAACCGCACCGCATCGGTCGTAAGCACATCAACGACGATTTCCAGGCTGCCGGCATCAGCCAGTTCCAGCAGCGGTTCGCCGGAGCCCACAACTCCCTCGCTCTCGTGAATCACCCGGAGAACCACACCATCGAGCGGCGATCTGACCGGTATCGTGTCCCGGGACTTCCCGGGCTCTGTAATACGGTATGCTGCCTGGGCCATCTCCAGTTCGTGTTCGGCTGCATGGACGCCGTAGTTCGCCGCTTCCAGTTCCTGTTCCGCCCCATTCAGCGCGATCCGGGCCCGGTCGAGTTCCTGGGTGGAGATATCTCCGGTTTCGGCCAGTCTCCGGATCCGTTCATATTCAATGCGTGCCAGTTCAACGCTGGCAGCACTACGCTTTTCCGACGCCCGCATGCGGTAAAGATTGGCTTCCGCTGCCCCGGCGCGGTTTTTCAGCTCCTGACGGGTCCGGGCATCAAGCAGTGCCGGAGCGACGGGTGCGACCACGGCCAGAACGTCTCCCTTGCTGACACGATCACCAGCCTTCAGGCTGATTCTTTCCAGGTTGCCCGCGATAGGCGCCGAAACAGTGAACCGCTCCTTGACCCTTGTCTTGCCGTCTTCGGTAACACTGTCGATGAATTCGGCCCGGCCTACCGCCGATATTTCCACCCGGACCGGAATGGGACGGAACGACCAGGCGATGAATGCACCAAAAACCGCAATCCCGGCGATCCAGAAGATCCGTTTCAAGCTGACTTTGGGCTGTTCCATCGTCGATTACTCCCGGCTCTTCAGTACGGCTACGAGGTCCAGGCGGTTCAGTTCCCGGCGGGCAAAGCCGATGCTCAGCAGGGCCCCGCCCAGCACCACCATCACACTGTAGCCGTAGGTTGATGGCGCAATCACCAGCGGTATCCGTATCATTTCCGGCCCCATGAACTGCACACTGACAGCGGCGATTCCATAGCCAAATACCAGGCCGGCAGGAATGCCGAGCACGATCTGGAGGGAAAGCTCACCGAGCAGCAGTCCGAATATTTCGTCACGAGTGAAACCCAGCACCCGGAGACTCGCAAAATCCCGGGCCTTTTCAGCGAGCAGGATTCTCGCACTGTTGAAGACAACACCGATGACCATCACGGCTCCGAACCCTGCCAGGATCATCGAAAAAACCGAGATATACCGGGCCGTCATCGTACGAAAGATCTCCTGGATATTCCGTTTCACCGCTACGGATTCGACCGCCGGTGAATGTTTGAGCTGCCGGTACAACGCTTCTTCCTTGTCGCGACTGGCTTTTACCAGCACGGCGGATACAGGTTCCCCCTCTCCAAGCAGCCGGTTCAGGGCGCCGATCTCCATGTAGACACCAAGTCCCACCAGTTCGTCCACAATGCCGGCAACCGTGACGCTGCGGCGGGGTCTTGTGCCTTCCTGAACTTCAAGCCAGACGGGATCTCCCAGACCTATGCCGAGAGCCGTTGCCAGCCGCTCGGTCACCAGTATCCCGTCATGTGGAAGGTCGACCGGATACAGATCCTGGTTGACGAGATTCTTCAGCTCCCGCTCCCTGGGGAGTCCGATCAGGCCGACCCGCCGCATCCGGTTGCCGGCACGAACCGCCACTGCCACTGACCGGAACCCCTCCGCGGTGATTACCCCCGGCATGGCGGCCACCTCCCGGACAACACGTTCGGAAAGAGGCTGATTGAAGCTGACCGTTGCATCCTCGCGCTGTGCGATGGAGAACTGAACCTCCATGATGTAGTCAATCGCGTCCAGCCAGAAAGACCCTGATACCAGGATCGCCAGCGCTGCGGCGATGCCGAGCGAACTCATGCCGGTGCGCACCGGGTGACGGCTCACCTCCCGGAAAATCATCCGGGCCTGCTGGGACAGGGCCTTGCGGAATGGGCCCAGATCAAAAACCGTGCGGCGATAGATAGGCGGCACCGGAGGCTGCATGGCCTCGGCAGGCGTCATGCGAACCGCCTCCCTGACGGCATGCCCTACCCCGACAAGGGCAGCCACATAGCTCACGACCACTGCAATGAGCGGCACAAGGGGATTGATCCGGAACTCGAACACCGGGAAACGGAAAAAGTCGGCATACATGCTCGTCATGAGCACACCGGTTCGGTAGCCGATCACCAGGCCCAGGAGGGAACCCAAGGTGGATATCACCAGCGCCAGCTCAACGTAGTGGACGATAATGGGACGGTTTCCGTAGCCCAGAGCCTTGAGCGTGGCGATCTGGGTCCGTTCGGCCCTGACCAGCCGGCTCAGCACAATATTGACCAGGAATGCTGCCACCGCGAGAAAGATGACAGGAACAACCGCCGCCTCGGCACGAAGCTCCTCAAGCTCATCACTGACGAACCGGTAGGACATCTGGTCCGTCCGGCTGTATGCAAGTCCGCCCCAGGGCTCGAGCAGACGATCCAGTTCACCGATCAGCCGGGCTTCCGGCATGCCGGGCGACAGGCGGAGCACGAGATCGTTGAAGGAGCCGCTCATGTCAAAGGCGGCTGCCATGGCCTCCCGCTCCATCCAGAGCACACCATAGTGCCGGTCATCCGGCAGGACATTTCCCCGGCGGATCGACGCGATATACTCGGACGTGATGGCGATGCCCGATACCGTCAGGTCACGCCTGCGTCCCTGGAGGATTCCAGTAATCCGGTTCCCGATCCGGAACTGGTGCGCCTTGGCGAAGGCATCATTGACCAGCACCTGGTCGCCCACCGGCCAGCTACCTTCCAGCAGCAGGATCCGGCTGCTTTCTGGCGACCGGCCTGCCGGAATGGAA
>CAZSFB010000222.1:0-5445 GCA_964606035.1 uncultured bacterium
TATCCCCGCCGGGTATCCCGTTCACACGTATATGTACAGTGACCTGGACCTGGTTCCGGATGAATGCGTAGTCGTCCACATCCAACGATGCGATCGAAATGTCCGGTATCGGCTCCTCACCGCCAACGAGAACCGTATTCACGGGTACCCCGGTATCCGGAAGCCCCGCTTGGCGGAGCCGCTCCGAGAACAGGTTCTCACGGCGGGCCGTTTCGGAAAGGCCAGACAGGTCCGCTCCGTCGGAAATGATTATTACACCGCTCGCAGGCTGGTCCTTCAGCCGTCGGGAGACATCCGTAATGAGGGACGAGAAGTCTGTAGAAAACCCATCAAGCATTACCTCTCCTGACTGGACTGTGTCTGACGACAAGGGTGAAACCCGGAATTCCTCTCCACTGCCGCTAAATCCGAGAATCCGGACGTCATAGGACTCCTTCCAGCTGTCCAGCGGCACGCCACCACCGGAAATCCAGCTCGCCACCGACTCGATCCGGGTATTACCGCCGTAGGCATCCGGGATTCCCATGCTGGGACTCTCGTCAACGTAGACGAGCAACTGGTTCCGGATCGGCTGAGTTTTCTGAAGCTGCACTCTCGGTCCCGCCGCAGCGATTGCAACGGTGCCAATGGCCGCCATCCGGAGTCCGAGCAGCACAAAGGCCTTCCAACCTCCCGCGCGATAATCGGAAATTGCACTGACGACTCCAGCCACCACCAGACCGGTGATTACTGCCAGGTAGAACCCTTCCATCCTCTCGGTGAAGACAATCTCCCACCGGTCGAACTCCACGCCTGAGGCGGCCAGTGTGCGGAACAGATCGGTCACAGGCGCCGCCTCTTCAGAATGAACGGGATATGAACCTGATCGCTCTTGTAGTCGATATTGAGGGCATACAGGACGATATTCACACCCATGCGGAAGGCCCTCTCCCGGCCCGCCTCTCCCGTATCAATCCGGTCATGGACGAAAGATCCGTCCGCCCGCCGTGCCCACGCACCACTGAGATCATTCTTGGAATACAGAACTACCGTCCGGCCGCCAGACACGATCCCCTCGATTTCCCTGGCCACCGAGAGCCGCCCGGGAGCACCATCGAGCAGGAAGAAGGATTTGTAGATATCGTGATTTGCCGGGAGCGGCCGCAGCGGATTCTTCGGGAAAAGCCGTTCTGCGGTCAGACGCGCACTCCGGTCATATCCCCCGCCCGGAAGGCCGGTGCAGTCATCAAAAACGATTGTGCCTCCAAATGCGATATATTTTTTCAGGGTGAAGATGGCGTTGTCCGGAAACGGGTCAAAGGCCTCGCAGCCCGAAATCCAGAGCAGCGGCTGGAAGAACAGCTCCGGAGAGTCCCATGTCACGTCAACCCGCTCGGTCGAAACCAGAACGCTCGTGTGGCGGCCCAGGTAGCTCATGAGCGATCTGGCGGCTGTGGGATTCGGATTCCAGATTCCACCGGAATGCTGAAGCTGGGCGAACCGGACCAGCTGGCGGCTTTCCCGCGCCGAGACGGCTCCCGCTGGTAAAAGTGCCGCCACCATCCCGGACAACACGACAGCCCCGACGAACAGTCCCGTCCAAATCCGGTTTTTCATCTGCGCCTCACCGCCAGTGCAAGCCCGGATTCCAGAAGCAGAATGAGGACAATTGCCAGAATCAACGGGCGGTAGAGCTCCTCTCGCCGGTTCAGGGAAAAACTGGCTCCGGTGATCTCGGTTCCAGATGGACCACCCACGGCCGCCAGCTGGAACCGGCGGGAGAGTTGCTCAATTGACGCCGTATCCAGAGGGCGCAAGTCCGCTTCCCTCGGATCAATATTGACCGCAAATCTCACCCGCTCGCCCGATCTCGCTCCGCTTCCCCAAACGACCGTATAACCCCCTCGTTCCCATGTATCGGTAATCCGCACTGGGCGATCGCTGCCATCCGCAGCTATCTCTAGTGGAATTACCCGGCCATCCGGTGTTTCGAGCGTTGCCGTCCCGGCACCGGGCGGAGGAACCAGTTCCACCGGACGTGACGCAGACACATCCAGCGGAATCGTGTCTCCCAGTGCACCGCAGAGATACTCCGTGAGCCGGTTCATAAGTGGCAGAAACACGGGCTTGAAAACCAGATCTGACCAGTCGCGGTCGATAGACGACATCCAGATGACTGTCCGCCCCTTACCCGTCTTTCGTTCAACCAGCATTGGAGCCCCCGAGCCCATCCACATGAGGGAGATCGCTTCCCCTCCACCAGATTCGCCAAGGGCGTAAGCCTGGAATTTTGCGGAGCCAAATCCCCCCTTTTCCAGGGCCGTAAAGGGCCGAAATACCGGGTGACCAGATGCAAAACGTTCGATACGCTCGCGACGGTCATCACCGCCTTGGGCGAATACCGCTTCATCGCCAAGCGCCCGTATCCCCCGGATCCTGAGCGGCAGCAGTTCTCCGAACTCCTCATTGTACCGGTCGGGATCAATCAGGTCTCCGACCGACATGAATACCGAACCACCATCCTTTGTCCACTGAATGAGGCGCCCGACGGATTCTCTAGGCAATTCCCGGACGTTAAGAAGGAATACGGCATCAATACCCGGCCCAAGCTCCGGCAACTGGCCGGCGGATACCACCTGAAACTGGAAGCGGGATTCTGCAGCGGGATTCGGGTGGAGCGCTTGCCGCAGATAGTAACTCTCAGACCGGGCGTCGAGAGCCTGCGGGTCACCATCAACAATAAGAAGATTGAGTTTCCGCAGTGGACTCAAAACCAGATACCGTCGGTCATCGGCGGGAAGCCGATCAGGTTCGATCTCAACCCAGGAGGGCACATCCGATTTCAGGCTGGAAGCGTCGTAGCTCAGCCGGGCCGTAGCCGTCGTTCCGGCCGACGCTTCGATAGCACCACGCAGTACACTCTGGTTCCCGGACTTCAGTTCAAATTCGATCTCACTCGCCCCTGATTCACTGAAATTGGCAATCCGCGCCTCCGCAACAGCCACACTGGACTGGCCGGAGGCTTCACTCACCGGATGGGCTGCTACAATCGCTCTGTTCGAACTATCTGCCGTACGACGGACATCAATCAGCTTGAGACCGGGCACTCCTTCGGCTGGTGACCCGGCCACAGGTGGAATCTCCCATGTGGCCGCCTGGAGGTCCGTGAAGAAATACACGGCTTTTACCTCCAGCTCGGACTTGTCGAGCAACGCCATCGCCTTTTCGATCCGTGCGAACGGATCCATGCCAGCGAATTCGAGCCGGATTTTCTCCAACTGGTTCTGAAGATCGTTTCTCGACTGGCTCAGCGATTCGGGATCATTTTCCCGGTTGACCAGCGGGAGAATCACCGCCTGGTCTTCCGGCTTCAGGCTGGACACCATGGATTTCGCCAGGGACTTGGCATGATCGAACCGGCTTTCCCCGCCCTCCCGGAAATCCATGCTCGCAGAATTGTCGAGAATGATGACTGAGGCCTCCGGCTCTGTTCCCCGCCCCACATTCGCGTCTGTCACCGTGCGGTAGGGCCTGGAAATCCATAATGTCAGCAGGATAACCGCCATTACCCGGAGAAGCATGAGCGGGATATCCTCGAACCGGCGGCGGCGCTGTTTCGGAGGCGGGCTCTCATCTACGAGACGGATTGCCGGAAACCGGATTCGCTGTCCCCGGACGCGGTTGAACAGGTGAATCAGCACCGGTATGGAGACAAGCAGCATACCCCCGAGCAGTGATACGTGAAGAATCGACATGGATAAACGCTAGCGGTGCCCCCGTCTTTCAAGCATCCGCCGCGACAGGAACGGTACCAGCACCTCGTCCAGTGGCATGTCGATCAGCACCGGCTCGATAGCGCCGCCGAGGCGCCGCAGCCCTCCCGCAAGATCGGCCTGAAGCTTCCGGATCCGCTCCATGTATGCCGCCTTCGCTACAGCAGCATCTGCGGGCCTTGCTCCCTCACCTTCAAGGCCTTCCAACTCCAGAAGACCCGCAAACGGGAAATCATGTTCGACCGGATCAAGGATGTGGAAAAGCACCACTTCCTGTTTTCTTGCTGCAAGCAGCTCGATCGACTCCAGAAGCGGCCCGGGACCGTCGAGACCGTCCGTAAATAGGATGACTATTCCCAGCGGCAGCGGCCGTTCACACAGCTGGCGTACGGCCGTAGCGAAAGACCCGTTTGCCTCATGTGGCTTCAAACCGGACAGCTTCCGGCCAATACGGTCCATGTGGGCATTGCCGGAACGGGGCTGTATCCAGTGAGTAATCTCCGGCCCCGGCCAGAAAAGCCCGATCCGGTCGTGCTGGCCGAGCAGGAGATAGGCTAGCGCGGCCGCGCAGTGGCGGGCGTATTCAAACTTGGTCCACGGGCCGCCGGTGCGGCTTCCAGCCGGAAGCTCCGCCATACCATGGCTCGTGAAGTCCATGGAGCCGGACGTATCCAGCCCGATCCAGCATCGTACAGACGCCTCGTGTTCGAACTGCCGGATATACAAACGGTCGGTCTTGGCGACAATGCGCCAGTCAAGATGCCGCAGATCATCGCCCGGGTGATACGACCGGTATTCGGAAAATTCGATACTCGTCCCCTTTTGCGGGGAACGGTGAATACCAGCCCATACACCCCGGGCGATCCTCTCGGTCCGGAGTGTAAAAGGGCTGATGCGGGCCATAATGGCGGGGTCAAGGACCTCGCGCATGAGTCAGTCTCTCCCTGCCGGCAAATCCGGTTCCGGACACCCTCAGGCGGCCCGGACCGCCCGGTCTTCTTCCAGCAGCCGCTCTATGATCGTATCTGGTGAAATCCCCTCCGCCTCAGCCCGGAAATTCCGGATTACCCGGTGACGGAGAATCGGAGCGGCAATGGCCTGAATATCATCGATAGAAGGAGCCGTCCGGCGGTCCAGCAATGCCCGCGCCTTCGCGCCCAGGATCAGGAACTGGCTGGCGCGGGGCCCCGCACCCCAGGAGACCCATTCCCGGACAAAGGACGGAGATTCCGGATCCTGCGGCCGGGTCTTTCGAGCAAGTCTGACTGCATACTCCACCACGGCATCGGCCACCGGTACACGACGCACCAGATCCTGGATTTTCAGGAGCTCCTCACGCGATACCGTCTGCCGGATCGCTTCGGCGCTGAATCCAGTGGTTCGCCGGACGATCTCCCGTTCCTCATCCGCATTCGGATAGTCCACCAGCACGGAGAACATGAACCGGTCGAGCTGCGCTTCAGGCAGCGGATAGGTTCCTTCCTGCTCCAGCGGATTCTGTGTTGCAAAAACAAGGAACGGGGGTGCCAGATCGTAGGTCTTGCCACCCGCCGTGACTTTTAGTTCCTGCATCGCCTGAAGCAGCGCGGCCTGGGTCTTCGGCGAGGTCCGGTTGATCTCGTCGGCCAGGAGGATATTGGTAAAAACGGGTCCCCGGATAAACCGGAAATGGCGCATGCCGGTGGAGCGGTCC
>CAZSFB010000223.1:0-5429 GCA_964606035.1 uncultured bacterium
GAAGGTCGCGTCGAGGCCCAGATCAAGGTCCACCCGGGAATCAGCCTTCTTCTTAAGAAACACGGGAAGGATTTCTCCATCGGGTGTCAGGCCGGTGTTGGAATCCACCGTCGCACCCAGTGCCACGCTGGGGACCAGATTGAACGGCCCCTTCTCCTTGGTCTTGCCCATGTCGGCTTCGCCAACACCAAGTTTCGCGAGATAGTTCTTCGCTTCCCTGCCGTGGGGAGAGTCGGGGTCCCGGGCCACAAGCGCCTGGAATCCATCCTTCGCCTGATCCTGCTCGCCGGCGTCGTATAGTGCCCGCGCACGGAAGAACTCCGACGCGCTCCGGTTCGTGCCAAGTGCCGCTGACTGCTCGAACCACCCTGCGGCATCTTTCAGGTCGCCTTTGTGCAGCGCGCAGAGACCAAGACCATAGCGGGCTGCTCCATCCGCCGGGTCGGCATCGGCGCCTTTCTTGAAGGCAGGTTCAGCCAGGTCGTATTTTTCCTGTTTCACATAGGCAGTGCCGAGCGGCGTATAGTGAGCCTTGTAACCCGGATCTTCCTTCGTAACCTGAAGCAGCGTGGACTGCGCTTCCTCCGGCCGGTTCAGGGCATTGAGGGCGACACCCTTGATTCGCAGCAGGTCGGGGTTACCGGGTTTCACCTTCAGGGCTTCATCGGCCAGTGTCAGCGCTTCCTGCGGATTGCCTTCATTCAGGGCAAGAATCGCCTTTTCAACAACAATTTCGACCTTGGTCCCCTCGGCACCTGCGTAACTGGCAGGGGTAGCCGGCACAGCTTCTGTAGCTGGTGCTGCCTCCGCAGCCGGATCGGCCGCCGGGGTTTCAGCCGGGGCCGGTTCCTCCGCGGTCTGGGCCGATACCGCCCCCGAGAAACCAACCACTGCCGCAAGTGCACCTGTCAGGTACCATTTCCTGGAAATAATCATGATATCCGCTCCCGCGGCCCCTCCGTATCAGTCGAATACGTACCGCTACCCGTTCAGGGCTGGCGGTTCAAGCTGTCGGGGAGAACTCACCGGCTTCGGGAAGGCATTCTGGCGACCCCTTCCACCCGTTTCCCGGCTGACCCCCCGTCAGACGGTAGGTTATTCAGTCCGGCTTTCGCAGGTCAATGCCATTTTCGGTCAGAATCAGAACCCAGGCACACGACTGAAATCCCCGTAATTCCTTCATTTTCAGTCCAGAACGACCCGCAGCCGCTCTTCCGGCTCGATTCCCTTTAGTGTGATCCTCGCCCGCACTGCGTAAAGCTCGACACCCTTCGAAGCCGCCTTTTCAAGACCCCGCGCATAGGCGGGATCAATCTGGCGGGCCGGCCTCACATGATCGCCGTCGCCTCGATTGACCCAGTACAGCATCGCAGCCCGGCCACCGTTCTTCACCACAATGGACAGTTCTTCCAGGTGCTTGAGGCCCCGCTCGGTCACCGCGTCAGGAAACTCCACCGCGCCGCCTGTTCCAGGCATGGTGACGTTTTTCACCTCCACGTGAACGGTGCCCTTCTTCGGGTCCTCCAGCAGCAGGTCCACGCGGGAGTTTTTCCCGAACTTCACTTCACGGCGGATATTCCCGAATCCGGACAGCTCACGGATCACTCCGGCCCGGATTGCCTCCTCGGCCAGACGGTTGGGCCGCATGGTGTTTACCCCGATCCAGTATTTCCCGGACTTCACCAGCTCAAGCGTGTATTTGAGTTTGCGGGCCGGGTCGTCATTGAAAGTCAGCGCCACCGGCCAGCCCGGTTCGGCGCAACCCTTCATCGAGCCGGAATTGGGTACGTGTGCGGTGACCGTCTCTCCGCCATCCAGTTCCACATCCGCCAGGAACCGCTTGTAGCGGCGGATGAGCTTTCCCTCGACGAGCGGCTTCTCGAACTTCATGCGTCTCCGCCCAATAAGGATTCAGCCCCGGGCCGCCACCATGTCGTACCAGACCTTCTTGCTGCGGTTGCCGACCAGATCGATGTGGAGATGCTTCGTCTCCAGGTAGGCTTCAAGCCCCTCCACGCCAAACTCGCGGCCGATGCCCGACTGCTTGTAGCCGCCAAAGGGGGCCTTCACGTTCAGCATGTGCCATTCGTTGATCCAGACCGTGCCAGTGCGGAGCCGCTTGGCCACTGCCACCGCCTTGTCGTTGGACTTCGACCAGACACCGCCGCCCAGGCCGTAGATGGAATCGTTCGCCAGCGCGACCGCCTCATCCACGTCCTTGTATTTGATCACCGACAGCACCGGGCCGAAAATCTCTTCCTGGGCGATCTTCATGTCGTTCTTCACGGCGCAGAAAATCGTCGGCTCGATGAACCAGCCATTCTGGAGTGCCTCGCCCTGCGGCTTGCCGCCGCCTACGACGACCTCAGCCCCCTGGTCGCGGCCGCTCTGGATGTAGCCGAGGATCCGCTTCTGCTGTTTTTCGCTCACGACCGGCCCCATCTGCGTGGTCGCCTGGAGCGGATCGCCGAGGCGGATCTTCTTCGTCTTTTCCACCATCTTCTCGATAAAGCTGTCGTGGAGTTTTTCCGGCAGGAACAGACGTGTGCCCGACTCGCAGGCCTGGCCCGCATGGAAGAAGGTCGCCCACATGGAGCCGTCAATCGCCTGATCCAGATCGGCGTCCTCAAGAACAATGTTCGCGCTCTTTCCGCCGCACTCCAGCGTCACCCGCTTCAGCGTCGCCGAGGCCACCTCCATCACCCGCCGCCCGATGACGGTGGATCCAGTGAACGCCACCTTGTCGACATTCGGGTGCGAGCTAATGCGCTCGCCGGCTTCCGCACCGCCGGGAACAATATTGATCGCACCAGGCGGAACTCCGGCCTCGTTCAGAAGCGCCGCGAACTCCATCGCCGTGCTGGGGGTTTCCAGCGCCGGCTTGATGACCACCGTGCAGCCAGCGGCAATCGCCGGTCCGATCTTCCAGCAGAACATGACCAGCGGGAAGTTCCACGGGATGATCTGGCCGACCACACCGACCGGCTCCTTCAATACGTAGTTGGACGACATCACCGGCTTCTCGAACAGTTCCAGCGGACGCATGGCATCGAGACGGCGGGCACACTCGGCATAGTAGCGGAGCGTTGCCACACACTGGCCCATGTCGCTCATGGCCTTGAGAATCGTCGAGCCGGAATCCCTGGCCTCGAGATTCGCCAACGCACTGGAGTTTTTCTGAAGCGCCTGTGCAAGGCGATCCAGCATCGCGCCACGGTCAGACCCTGAAAGTTTCTGCCACTCCTTCGATTCAAAGGTCTTGCGGGCAGCGGCCACAGCACGATCCACATCCTGCGGGCCCGCCAGCGCGCATGTGGCCACCAGCTCCTGATTGAAGGGGCTGCGGGTCTCGAAAGTCGCCCCGTCCGCCGCGTCCACGAACTCCCCGCCGATAAAAAGCTTGTATGCCTTTGGTTCCGCCATGACCCGTATCTCCCGTCTTTCCTTGGATTCAGCCATTACCGGGAAAAAAACTCGCCGTGCCGTCACCAGCACCCTTTCCCCGGTCGCGGCGCTCACGCTAAATCACCCGGGAGGCGGACAGCAACAGGAACTACCGTGATTCACGAACCATCACGCGCACGGTTTGCTCCGGCCGGAGAACCGGTCTTGGCCGCTGCGCTTGCGCTGCTTCTCTATGGTTTCACTTGCGCCCCGGACATCCTCTGGGGCGATCCCGCAAAACTCACGCTGTATGTGTGGCATTTCAACCCCTCGCTTGACCAGGGAGCGCATCTCGGCGCGCTGGTCTGGGCGTGGCCGTTCTCACTCCTGCCTCTCGAACCGTTCGCCCTGAGAATCACCCTCGCCTCGGTGGCCGCGTCATCCCTGACAGTCGGGCTCCTTCATTCCACCCTGCTCCGGACAGTCCGCCATCCGTGGTCGGCCCGCACCGGAACGGCGGTCTTTGCCGTTTCGCATACGTTCTGGTTCATCTCGACAATGGCCGAGAGCTACGCCGCCGCCGTGCTGGCCATCATGCTGGCTGCCCGGCTGCTGGTCATCGGGCGGAAAACCCTCACTGCCGGAATCATCGCAGGGGCAGGCTCCCTCGCCAGTACGCTGGTTATCTTTGGACTGCCTGCCGCACTTTTCTGGCTGTGGCAGTGCGAACGCCGCATTGCACCGGCCCTCAAGCTATTCACAGGAGTCATCATCGGGGCCGGGATCCCCGTGCTGTTGCTCACTGTTTTCCCCGGTGTTGAGTCCGGTCCCGCCGCCAGGCGATGGATGCAAGTGTTGCAGAGGTATACAGACCCATCCTTTCCGGCAAAAAACCTTCCGCTGCTTGCAGCATTCTTTCTCTACAACTTCGCGGGCCCCTCGACCTTTCTGGCTGCTTCCGGATTCCGGTCTCTGGATCGCCAGACAAAGGCCTCCGTCATCATCTTCATAATGGCGCATTTCGCCTTTGCGCTTTTCTATCTGTCGCAACGCGCCTACCTGATCCCGCTGCCGGTCTATCTCGCCGCCTCGGTCCTCGCTGCATTTGGCGCTGACCAGTGGCTCCGCGAGAAGTCCCGGAAAACTGCCATCGCGATTTTTTCCGGCTGCATACTGGTCCCGGTAACAGTCTATGCCGCCGCACCTCTTGTGCTGCGGAACATTCCCCTGCCGCGGGTGATCAGGGACGCCCCGTTCCGTGATGAACGCAATTTCTATTTCCGGCCCTGGAAAAGCGGGGAGGATTCAGCCCGTCGCTATATCTGGATACTGGACCGGAAGCTGCCGGAGAACTCCGCCGTGTTCGGGGATTTTACCATCCTGATGCCGCTGCTCTATGCGAACCGGGCCGAGAACTGGAAATCCGGGATCCTCTGGGAGTCCGTCGGCCATTCCGGGCCGGACCGGGTTCTCGAACGAGTCAGCAGTCACCTCGCCGCCGGGCGCCGCGTGTTCCTGCTGGACGACGAGCCCTTCTATTACCCGGAAAAAATCCGCGCCCGGTGGGAGATTGTCTCCACGGGCGCGGAATCCCTTTATGAGGTGAAAAAACCGGCTACGCGAACCGCTCCTCCACCCACGGGACCAGGAGATCCATGAGCTTGTCCACGTCGGGGGCCTCCTTCTGGCCGAAAGGCGGCTCAAAATAGTGGAGCGCCTCGGGGAAGTTCACGTACTTGCGATCTTTTGAAGCGACCGATTCGTAGATCGGTTTTGCATCGGTTTCCGGGAATATCTCGTTGTCCCGGCCCGCATTGACGACAATCACCGGCTCGGCGATCTGCCTCAGGTTCGCGCAGAGGTCGGCGTTGGAGGATATTCCCGACCATGTGGAGAGCCACGCCCGCGGCGTACACATGCGGCCGAACCCCAGATACTGCATGTTCATGAGGTCAGGCCGCTCGCTGATGAGCGAGCCGTAGGGCCGGTCGGACGGGTCCAGGTGCTTGTCCACGTAATGAGGGTTTGCCATCGTCCGGTAGATG
>CAZSFB010000224.1:0-5407 GCA_964606035.1 uncultured bacterium
GATGGAGAATGGAAACCGCCAACGCCGTGACTGACCAGCCTGTATACGTAATCGCTATTGCGGGCGGCAAAGGCGGGATAGGCAAGAGTTTTGTCTCGGTACATCTCTCGATTGCACTCGCTAGACGTGGCCTAAAAACCCTTCTGGTGGACTGCGATCTGGGCGGTTCGAACCTGCATACCTGTCTGGGGATAGAACCCCCGCCAATGTCTTTTCTGGATCTTCTGGATCAGGACAGCGGGATCAAGGCGGGCCAGGTGACAGTTCTTACACATGAACCGAACCTGTCTTTTGTGAGCGGCGCCAATGATCCGCTTCATGTGCCGATCATCAAACCGGCCCAAAGAAGGCGGGCGATTGACCAGCTCAAGTCGGTGGCGGGGGATGTGCTGGTAATTGATCTCGGGGCGGGGACGACTGGTGACCGCGTGGATTTCTTTCTCCTTGGGGATACCGGAATTACCCTTACGACCCCGGAACCAACAGCGATCGAGAATGCTTACCGGTTTTTAAAGGCGGTTTTTTACCGGAAACTTGCCCAGACAGCGATCAATGAACGGGCAAAACAGTATCTTTCGGAACTGCTCTACCGGACCGGGGCAAACCGTCTGCCAACCCCTGTCCAGCTTCAGTCTGTTATTTCAGAATATGACCCTCAGGGTGGAGCAGCCCTTGCCGAAAGCCTGCGACGGCTGGATATGGGGTTGGTGATCAACCAGATCCGTATCGAGTCTGACCGTGCACTTGGTGCGGCAATGGCCAGTGCCAGCCGTAGATACTTTGGTTTAACAGTTCACAATTTTGGCCAAATTCGCTATGATGACAATGTTTGGCAAAGTCTGCGCAAGCGAACGCCGCTCTATAATTTCCGGCCGGATGCACCTGCTCTGGCGGACATAGAGGTACTCGCGAGTCAGTTTGTCGCGAGAATGGGTGGCCGGCCGGCTGTGGCATGAGGGTGATGCAGGGTGGAAAATCCCACGCTACCGAATTTGTATGATGTGCTTGAACTGGAACCGCTCGCCGGGCGCAGCGAGATCATCGATGCGCTGGCAAGGCTCCGTTCCATTTACGGTGCAGCATCCGATGCATCCTACAGCCTATTTTCAAATGATGACCGGCAAAGGATTCTGACTGAGCTTGATCTTGCCGAGTATCATCTGCTGGATACGGACCGTCGAGCCCGATATGACCGTGAAATCCTGAAGATCGGGGGGACACGTCATGAACTGCCGCCGCCATTGTCCCAAGAGGCAGTGATTAATTCTCAAGCGGCCGACACTGCTCCCCAGAGGCAGCCAATCGGATTCCGTCCGCCCGAGGTCGTATCGGGAACGATACCATTACAGGCTATCTCGCAACCGGCGGCTCCTGCGGTGATTCGAGACCCGCTGCTGAGTCGGGTCGTACCCTATGCTACAGGCACTGAGGTACGGCGAGCGCCGGTTCCTGCCGTTGCGGGTCCGGTCCGGCCGGCGACAGCTGCCCCGGCGGTGATGCCCAATGCCTTGTCGCAGCCTTCAGGTTCGAAACCCATACCGATATCGGTAGCTCACGACAGGCCGCGTCCTGATCCAGCGGGGTATTTTCAGGAAAAGTGTGACTATACCGGGAAGAATCTCCGTCGTTACAGGGATGCGTCCGGTTTTACCATTCGGGAGATTTCGGCGATCACTAGGGTTTCGCCGCAGCATATCGAAAACATCGAACTGGACGATTACAGTCACCTCCCGGCGGCCGTTTATCTAAAGGGTTTTCTAAAGAGCTACTGCAAGGTTCTGGGGCTTAACGTGCAGACTGTGGTGGACGGGTATATGGAACACGTCCGCATCTACTGCGAGTTGCATAAGCAATAGAGCAAATGTCTATTTAAGTTATGGCGGTCGAGTTTGTCCTGGCCCGGAAGTTGACCCCATACCCAGACTTCCGCAATACTATCAGCCGGTTATATCCTTCCGTACCCACGGAAAGTCAGGTTTAAAGCGTGGCTCTCATAACGGATCCTCAGGCAGCACGTCGTCTCGCACGAGCAATCGTATCGGATGTAGAGCTGTACAACGGCGAAAAGATCAAAACCGGAATTGAACAGGACACTTTGTTTGACCTGGTCAAGGATGAAATCGAGGAGGGCCGCGCGCTTTTTAACGAACGCGTGGATGCCTCCCAAAGGTCGAACCTTTTCGACCTCGCCGTGGTCGATGTTCTTCTCAAGCATAGCGGCAAGTACAAGTCGAAAATCTGGTGAACACCACGGGGTGGCTGCGAGACGGCGCGGCACGGGGTGTCAGGCCATGGAGTCCTATTGAAAGTCTGGACGGTTCCCGAGTCGGCGGCGGGAACGCGTTTGGACCGGTTCCTGGCCGCGAATGGACTGGCAGGATCCCGGGAACGCGTCCAGAGGTTAATAGAATCGGGGGCTGTGTCGGTTGGCAAGAAAACCGTTTCCAAACCTTCGTTCAAGGTGGAGGCAGGGCAGGATATCCGGGTTACGGAATCTCTGCCTTTGCGGAAAAATGCAATTGGACTGGAAGCCGTTCCTGCGCCTCTCGAAATCGCCTATGAGGATGAAAGTATAATCGTGATCAACAAGCCCAGAGGAGTTGTCGTGCATCCAGGTGCGGGCACCCGGTCGCCGACACTGGTTCAGCAAGTCATTGCGCATACGGGATTGTCGCCGGTGGGGGCACCGCTCCGTCCAGGGGTTGTGCACCGGATAGACAAGGATACTTCAGGGCTGATTGTATTTGCCAAGAATGAACGTACGCATCTGACCCTGGCGGCAATGTTTGCGAAGCATGACATTGACCGCATTTATGATGGGATCGTCTGGGGCCGTATCGAAACGGCCGGGGGAAGGATTGAGTCCCGGCTTGGCCGCCACCCCCAGTCCAGAACCCGCTTTGCCTCGGTTCGAAGAGGGGGCAAAGCGGCTGTAACACACTGGAAAAAAGTGGTTCAGGCGGGCCCCGTTGCCCATCTCCGCTTCAAGCTGGAAACGGGCAGAACCCACCAGATCCGGGTGCATTCGTCTGAAATGGGGCACCCGCTCGTCGGCGACCCCGTCTATGGTCCGAAAAAAATGCCATCTGATACCCTTGAACCGCTCAAAAATGCGATATTGTCCCTCCGGGGACAGGCGCTGCATGCAGGTGTCCTAGGTTTTGTACATCCGGAAACGGGCCAGAAACTCAGATTAGAGGCCCCCATGCCGGCGGATATGAAGGAGGTTCTGAGCTGTGCCGGAAGCTGAACTGACCCGGATCGGGTCCTACAAGGTGCTGACATCTCCCGTGCTTGAACGCGCCGAGGGACTTATTCACGGATTCGGCACCAAGAAGCAGGCCGGGAACAAAAGCCGTTCCGTTGCGAACTTCGCAAACCCCTTCACTGCTCAGAATGCTTTGGATCCCAAGTCTTCCGTAGCAGAACTGGCGAAGGAGGCCGGTTTTTCTGCAAAGACAGTGCTGTTTCCAAAACAGGTGCATGGCAACAGGGTTCTTGTTATTGACCAGCCGGTGACAGACCCGGATCTCATCCGTCAATCAGAGGCGGATGCGATTATCGCCGTTATCCCTAGCGTTCTGGTCGGAGTCATGACTGCAGACTGCCTTCCGATTCTCATGTACGACCCACAGCGCAAGGTGATCGCTGCGATCCATGCTGGATGGCGGGGGACATTGAACCAGATCGCGCGCCGGACGATGGAGATTATGGTCAAGGATTTCCGGTGCGAGCCTGCAGACATTGTGGTTTCGCTTGGGCCGTCAATTTCGGGCCAATCATTCGAGGTGGACGAGCCACTCCTGAACCAGTTCCGGCAGACTTTTGAATACTGGAGCCGCTATGCGCGGCCACAGCGTCAGGCCAAATGGCTGATCGATTTCCGGATGATCAATGCGCACATGCTCGCATTGATGGGTATCGAGGAGAGGAACTTCTGGGTATCGAGCCATTGTACAGTAATTGAAAAGGACCTGTACTGGAGTTACCGCAGAGACGGTGAACAGGCTGGCCGGATGTTCAATTTCATCGGAATGAAGGCTGGAAAGCACCGTTGACGGACCCCTTGACATGAGGTGACTGCCTCTGTATGAAGATGGCTACAGGGGGTAGGCCGGGTGGCATTCCGGGTTTGACCTAGGACCCCTGTCTGACCTCAATAACTAACAAAATCGGTTGAAATTGCGGAAGGTTCTTGCGGGGAACAGAACCAAGGCCGTATTAGCAGGGCGCAGCTGGCGTCACCTTCTCACGGGTAGAATCCTCACTGCTAATTATCCGGGAACAATCACGAAGACACACATTTCCAGTTCAGAACTCCAACTTTACATTACGGAATTGAACGTATCAGACCAAGTTTCCTGCCGGAACCAAACGCAAGACAGGACCGGAAAGGAAACGGGGTAAGCAAGGGAAAAGGCAGCGAAGGACTGCCTGAAAAGGCAAGCGAACATGAGCGACGACAGACGGACATCCAGGGGCGGTTCACGCGGCAGTCACAGGGGAGGCCCACGGCGGGGAGGCGGAGATCCGGATAATCTCGGCAATAAGGCTTCCGATAGCATTCTGCCTCCCAGCCGGCGCCACGGTGCGCCGATCCAGCCCCCGGCTCCGGATGATCCAGAGATTGCCACCCCCGAGGAACGCAAAAATGTTCTGGACCTCAGGGAACTCAAGGCCAAAAAGCCGGTTGAGCTGAACGAGATCGCCAGAAATCTGGGGGTCGAAGGATACGCAGGGCTGCGAAAGCAGGAACTGATTTTCGCTATTCTCCAGAAGCAGGTGGAAACTGAAGGTGTGATCTACTCCGAGGGCGTTCTTGAATGCCTGCCGGACGGTTTCGGATTCCTCCGGTCGCCGGACTACAACTACCTGCCGGGTCCGGATGACAACTATGTCTCGCCCTCCCAGATCCGGAAGTTCAATCTCCGGACCGGTGACACCATTACGGGGCAGATCCGCCCTCCAAAGGATAATGAGCGGTATTTCGCGCTGCTCAAGATCGAAACCGTCAACTTCGATCCGCCGGACAAGGCCTTTGACAAGGTGTTGTTTGATAACCTTACGCCGCTTTACGCAACCGAGCAGCTTAAGATGGAAACCCGGTCGGATGACATGTCCGGGCGCCTTCTGGACCTGCTGATTCCGGTCGGCAAAGGGCAGCGCGGCCTTATTGTTGCGCCTCCGCGGACAGGCAAAACGATGTTGCTTCAGGCGATTGCCAATGCGATCACCAAGAACCATCCCGAATGCGTTCTTATAGTTCTGCTTATTGATGAGCGGCCCGAAGAAGTAACGGATATGCAGCGATCGGTGGTCGGTGAAGTGGTCAGCTCCACATTTGATGAACCTGCCCAGAGGCATGTCCAGGTCGCTGAAATGGTTATTGAAAAGGCCAAACGGCTGG
>CAZSFB010000225.1:0-5373 GCA_964606035.1 uncultured bacterium
CCGTAAGATCGGGTATATAAGTGACCGGGAACAGGGTCGCGACCGGCACTTTGACCTCGGGTTCTATTTCTTCACGATATGGCTGGCCTTTCAGCTCGTGGACGGCCCGGTCAAGAAGTTCAAGGTAATGATCCATGCCGACCGCAGCGATATGACCAGACTGCGCGTCACCCAGAACGTTTCCCCCTCCCCTGAGCTCCAGATCAAAGCTCGCGATTTTGAATCCAGAGCCAAGGTCGCTGTATTCCTGTAGAACCCGAAGACGCTTTTCTGCTTCGGGATGCAGGCGCTCTCCTGGCGGCAGAAGCAGGTAACAGTATCCACGGCGACTGGAACGCCCTACCCTGCCCCGAAGCTGATACATCTGCGCGAGGCCAAAGCGGTCTGCACGCTCAATAATCATGGTGTTGGCATTCGGTATATCCAGACCACTTTCCACAATGGTCGTGCATAAAAGCACGTGAAACGTATTATGCAGGAAACCGAGCATGACCTTTTCCAGCCGGCTCGGGTCCATCTGGCCGTGAGCGACCTCAATTCTCACATCTGGAAGCAGTTCTCTAAGAGTCCGGGCCCGCTCCTCGATTCCCTGTACACGGTTGAAAATGTAATAAATCTGTCCGCCACGATGCACCTCCGCCTCAATGGCCTCCTTTATCGTACGGTCAGAGTATCTGCTGACGACAGTTCGAACAGATAACCTGTCCTGCGGAGGAGTCGCGATCAGTGAAAAATCCCTGATACCGGCCAGAGACATCTGGAGCGTCCGCGGGATCGGAGCCGCAGAAAGCGATAGAGAGTGAGCGACCACCCTCAGCTTTTTCAGTCGCTCCTTGTGTTTGACACCGAAACGGTGTTCCTCATCGATGATGACGAGACCCAGATCTTTGAATGAGACATCATTCTGCAGCAGCCGGTGAGTACCAATAACGATATCCACCTGCCCGGCTGCCGCCTGCCTCAGGATCTCCCTCTGTTCAGCCGCAGACCGGAAACGGCTCACCATCTCCAGCCTGACGCCGTGGTGCTGCAACCGCTTGGCAAAAGTCTCAAAATGCTGCTGTGCAAGGATCGTGGTCGGAACCAGCACTGCTACCTGCTTGCCGTCCAGGACCGCTTTGTATGCTGCCCTGAGTGCCACTTCAGTTTTACCGTAACCGACATCGCCACAGACGAGCCGGTCCATTGGCTTGCCGGAGGCGAGATCATTTAAGATTTCTTCAATCGCCTGTTCCTGATCGGGTGTCTCGTCGTATTCGAACTCGGCCTCAAACTTCCGGTAATCTTCCTGCGGTGGACTTCCCGGATAAGCCGGATGGACTTGCCGTTGTGCATAGAGACCAAGCAACTCCGCTGCGAGCTTGTATACGGCCTCCCGGGCCTTCTTGCGGGTGGTTTGCCATTGCGTCCCACCCAGCCGGTCCAGAACCGGTTCTTGCCCCTCGGCGGATGAATACCGGGCGACCAGATGGAACCGGTCAACAGGAACCAGCAATTTGTCATTGCCGTGATACTCGATTTCCATCACATCATAGGGGATCTGGTCCACCATAACGGTCTTGATGCCAAGATATCTTCCAATGCCGTAATCGCTGTGAACGACATAATCACCGGCCTTCAATTCCTGAATTGAGGTCAGAAACGTATCAAGACTTCTGCGCGGAGACCTTACAGGTTTGTGCTGATGTGTATTGAAAAAGTCCGCCTCGGTAATAACGGCCAGGCGTTCATCGGGAAAAACAAAGCCATTGGAGATTCCGGCCTGCACAATACGTAGCGGCTCTGAGACCGGATTATGAAGCGAGTCCGCTGACAGTGGCTTGACGATATCCCAGACCAACGCAGTGGATACCGTAATTGGCGCCAGGCCATGTGGTTCAAGCAGCACCCGGATCCGTTCAACTCCTGATCTCGTATGCGCCACAATCAGTATCCGGTATCCCTCAGCCTTCCACTCGGACAGCCTCCGGACTACCGGCTCGATCGGCGATACCATTTCGGCATCACCCGTTCCTGCGGGATGGAGTTCCCGGGATGGGTCAGTGATCCTGGCATTCAGATGCTCACGTGCCTCGAACTTTTCGTGCACCTCTAGACCGGAAATTTCGAGCCGGGTCTGCCGGTCGAGAAAGGCTTTTATTTCATCCGGCTCCGAGAACCTCTCCGGGTATCGGGCCAACGGGAGCTTTTCTTCCAGCCTCCGGGTGTAGGATTCCTTGAGACGCACCGCCGCATCTTCCAAAGATCTGTCGCATGCGATTGGGTCAACAACGACGACATGTCCTTTCACATATGCATCTATCGCCGGAAGCGGGCCATAGAAAGCCGGGAGCAGGAACTCCAGCCCTGATACATGGATACCATTCGCAACGTCGTCCCGGATACGGGTCACACCTGGGTAATCCACCTCGTCCCTGTCGCGTTCCTGATTCAAAAACTGGACTGCACTATCGCGATAGGGGGATTTCAGAAGCATCTCGCTTGCTGGCAGCACAACAAACTCACTAAGCCCGGAGTCCGCCCCCTGAATATGGATAGTACGCTGATTTTCCGGATCAAACGGCCGGATTGATCGCAGAGTGTCCGTATCAAAGTCCAGACGCAGCGGCCCCTCGTATCCTGCAGGATAGATGTCGATGATGGACCCTTTGACAGCGAATTCACCCCTGTCCTCCACCCGGCTCATGCGACGGTATCCAAGATCAGAGAAACGGTCACTTAACACCTGAAAATCATAGGCTTCCCCTGGGGCCAGAAGGTCATACTCGGATCGTAATACTTGGGGCGGAAATGGCCTCAGGAGCAGTGATTCCGCAGGAGCAATCACGACGGATTCTCTGTTACGCGCCAAAAGCTGGTATAGAGCCGCAACCCGACGGGACGAGACCAGAACCGGCGGTGACCTGTCGTCTTCCGGCCGTGCCTCCCAGACATCAAGCAGCTCAAACTGCCGAGCTGAAGGAGAAAACGGGGCATCCTGATCCGGCTCCAACCCAAGAAACCTGAGAATATCAGTTCTGAGTTGCTCGGCAGCCATTTGGTCAGGCACCACCACTAAAGAGGGGCGAAATCCGGCCCTGTATAAAACCGCAATATGCCAGGCCGCGGAAGCCCCCCTTGGCCCTCCGAGCACAAGCCGACCCGGCTGGCCAAGCCGTTTGACCAACTGTTCTATTTCAAGACGCTTTTCGGTATCTGAGTCCAATATAATGCGGCGCGACCGTAGAACCACTGCTTCAGGTGATCAACTACTTGACAGTATCCCATTGATGGCCAGTTTCTAATTTCGCAGCCAATGGGCTGACGAAGTTTGACCCATCCGCCCTTTTCATTGAAAATGGCTAAATCGGCCTGGAGGTCCGAATCTCATGGCGAAACCCATTGACGTAACCGACTCCACCTTCGAATCCGAAGTGCTGAAGTCCAGTGTTCCTGTGCTACTCGACTTCTGGGCACCCTGGTGCGGGCCCTGCCGCGCGATTGCACCCGCGCTTGAAGAACTGACCGGGCAGTTTGCCGGCAAGGCAAAGATCGCCAAGTTGAATATTGACGAAAATCCCAATGTTCCGGGTCAGTTTGGCGTCCGTGCCATTCCGACACTGATCCTGTTTAAAAATGGCAAGGCAGTGGACCAGATCATGGGGGCGCAACCGAAAGCCTCTATTGCAAATGTCCTGAACAAACATATCTGATTTTCCAGACCGCAGGGTCAAACCAGGAAAGTTCCACGAAACCCGCCCATCTGGCGGGTTTCGCATTTCCACCCAAAAATCTTCGGCAAAACCGTCGCAAATATCGCTTTATTGGCACTCAAGGGCTATTAATAAAGCCATTGGAATAAAGCCGTGACAGCCGCCACTCTTCCCAACCGGAATGTGCTTCTCGTCGACGATATTGAACTTTTTCTTGAAATCGAGAAAAAGTTCCTCGAAGGCAAGGGTTTAGCCGTTCATATCGCCCGTGACGGGCAACAGGCTGTCGACGCCGCCGTTTCAATACGTCCAGCCATTATCATTATGGACAATCTTATGCCCAGGAAAAATGGCGACCAGGCATGCAGGGAGCTAAAGGCTCGATCCGAAACACGTGATATCCCCATCCTCATGGTCACCGCTGAAGGCAACAAGGATGCTGTCGCCGAGTGTTTCCGATGTGGAGCGGATATGGTCATTACCAAACCGATTCGCCGCGAGGAACTCCTTACGGCTATCGACCAGCTGACTGATCTTCAGCTGAACCCTGCTTCGAAGCTTCCAAATGAAAAACCAACTGTAATGATCGTGGAGGATTCGGCTTACTTCATTTCCCTGCTGCAGGACACCCTTACTGCTCGTGGCTATGATGTCATTACGACCACGGGCGGTGACGACGCATGCGACAAACTCCGCGCCTTTGGGGCCTTTATTCATCTCATTCTGCTTGATCTGATTATGCCCAAGGAATCGGGGCTCGAGGTGCTAAAAAAAATAAGAGCGCTTCCCGGCGGCGATGAATATCTTGTTGCAGCTCTGACATCGCTCGGCCCTCTGGATCCTATGGCTTCTGAAATCCGGCGCTACGGAGTCATGGATTTCATTAACAAATCCATCCCTCCGCTGGATCTAATCTACCGGATAGATGAGCTCATGTTTGCCGAGACATCGGACACTCGAAGAGATCCCCGCTACAGCCTTCACATCCCGGTTCAGTTCAAAACCGACAAGTTCTGGATCATGGGCGAAACCGTCAATCTGTCAAAAAACGGGCTTTGCATTCGTTCTCTGGAACTTCCCGAATTAGGGTCGGAAATTGTTCTCAGGTTCTCTTTCCCGGGAACTAACCGATTTTGCGAAGAACAGGCACATGTAGTTTGGGCATCAATTGCCGACCCCCAGAGAGCCCAGAAACTGGTCGTCCTGGATTCCGGATTTGGCGTCAGGCTCGAGTTCCGTTCGGAAGAGTATCGGGACGGGTTCGCCTCGCTCGAAGCCAGATACAAACTGGAATAGGAATGCGCCTGCCAGTCCATCCCCTCAGTCCCGGTTTGGCCGAAACCCAGAAAGCCCTGCTTTCCTGTCCTTCCACCACAACCTTTGAGCGATTCCCTGCATCGAGCCTGATTCGGTTGCTGAAGCAGCGGCGCATCAGCTACTCAATCGATCCTTACGGGAACATCCATGCCGGCGATCTGAAGTCTGAATCACCCCTCATATTTGTCGCCCATCTGGACCATCCCGGAATTAGCCTGACCGCAAGCGGCAACAGTCTAGAAACTGCCTGTTGGTGGGGCGGAGTCCGGAAGGAATATTTCCGGCATGCCAGGGTACGGGTTTACCCCTATGACGAAAATGAAGCAGCACGATCCGGCAGTCAGGCCGTCGAAGGTACTGTTAG
>CAZSFB010000226.1:0-5359 GCA_964606035.1 uncultured bacterium
AGCTGCTTTTTCAGCCGCTCGATCTCCTTGTCACGGAGCTCCAGTTCCTTGTCGGTCGTATGCTCCTCGAACATGGCGTCGATCTTGGACGCGACCTCGTCCATGTCGATGCCGCCCTCGTCGAATCCGACGATATTTTCGATGGCGCGGACCACATGATCGGTGTCGACCGGTTTCTTTAGATAATCCTGTGCGGCGACCTTCAGCTTGCGGTGACGTTCGAAGTCCTTGTCAGTGGCATCCTTCGAGACGATGATGACGGGTGTGCCGGCGGTTTCCTTGATCTTCTTGCAGACGACGTAGCCCGACGTATCGGGGAGTTCGAGCGACAGCAGCAGCAGGTCCGGTGATTTCTTTGCCACAAGGTCCATGGCGTCCTTGCCGGTACCGACGATTTCGACGTTCACCTTGCGACCGGTGAGCGCATCCCGGACTGCACCCGCGAAGGGCTGGTCAGCATCTGCGATCAGGATGGTCCGGGGCATTCAGGTATCAACCGCCTTGGTGGCCAGAAATCTAATGAAAACGGAAAGTTAAAGGTAAGGAAAAGCAGTGATGCCTGTCAATACATACCTGCTATTTCATTGCTTATGGAAACGGGGGTGCTGCTGAAGAGCTTTTCAGGCCTCAACCGGCAGTTTCAACGGTAAGGCCATCGTAGCCCACGATCACGTTTTCCGGCAGTTTGGACTGCAGGCTGTCGTGGTCTACTTCGTGGGTCATGTGCGTGAACACGCAGAGACGGGGCTTTACGTCCGTGACCACGTCCAGAGACTGGCCAATGGACATATGCGTCGGATGTTCCTTCCAGCGGAGGGCATCAAGGACCAGCACATCAAGGTCCCGCAGCCGGTTGCGGGCGTCCGGGGGGACCTGGTTGCAGTCGGTGACATAGGCGAACCGGCCAATCCGGTAACCAAACGTGGTGCCCGCGGGGCCATGCGGCACGGGGATGGCCTCGACCGTGCCAATGCCGGGGCAATCGAAGGGTCCGGCCTCCAGCGGGTTCAGTTTCAGCTTCGGGGCGCCGGGATAACTCGACATGCCGAACGCATAGCCAAACCGTCCCAGCAGCCGTTCGGCGGACGCCGTAGGTGCCCAGCAGGGAATGTCCCGGTAGCCCTGCAGGTAGTTCACCATCCGCAGGTCATCGAGTCCGTGGCAGTGGTCGGCGTGGTCATGGGTGAACAGAACGGCGTCAATCTGGCGGATATGGTTGTCGAGTGCCTGGCGGCGGAAATCCGGCGAGCAGTCGATGAGCACCTTGTGCCGGCCCAGATCCACATAGGCCGACACCCGCAGCCGCCGGTTCCGGGGATTCGCCGACGTGCAGACAGGGCAGGGGCACCCGAGCACCGGAATGCCGGTCGAGGTGCCAGATCCGAGAATCGTGATTTTCACGGCCACGAGAATAGACACACCACACCGGCCTCGTCACCTGAAACACGGGGATGTCCCGGCGATATGGACAGAGCGGGAAAAAATGAACCGGCGGCCTTCGGTGGCCGCCGGTTCGTTCAGGACAGGTTGTGGCTTTCTCTCAGTCGAACAGGCCAGTCGAGAGATAGCGCTCGCCATAAGACGGGATGATGCAGAGCACCCGCTTACCGGGGCCAAGTGCTTTGGCCACCTGGAGTGCCGCCGTGACATTGGCGCCGGAGGAAATTCCGCAGAGGATTCCCTCCTCGCGGGCGAGCCGCCGCGCCATCGCAAAGGCGTCCTCGTTGGAGACCTGGATCACCTGCTCGTAGATCTTTGTATTCAGGTTTCCGGGGACGAATCCGGCACCGATACCCTGGATACGGTGTGGCCCTGGTTTGCCGCCGGAAAGGACCGGAGAGGCAGTGGGCTCCACGGCCACCACCTTGACGTGCGGCCCGATCTCCTTCTTGAGGATCTCGCCCACACCTGTAATGGTGCCACCGGTTCCGACACCCGCGACAAATGCATCGAGCTTGCCGTCCATCTGGCGCATGATCTCGCGGGCTGTTGTTTCCCGGTGGATTCGGGGGTTGTCGGGATTGTCGAACTGCTGCGGCATGAAATAGTCGGAGCCTGCCGCGGCGATCTCCTGGGCCTTGGCGATAGCGCCCCGCATTCCTTCCGGGCCGGGGGTGAGAACGAGATCCGCGCCATAGGCCTTCAGCAACTTGCGGCGTTCCAGGGACATCGTTTCGGGCATGGTGAGAATCAGCTTGTAACCTTTCACCGCGCATACAAGTGCGAGCGCGATGCCGGTGTTGCCTGATGTGGGTTCCACCACCGTCATGCCTGGTTTCAGCTTGCCCGCCTTTTCGGCACCGTCGATCATCGAGAATCCGATGCGGTCTTTCACCGAACCGCCCGGGTTCTGGTATTCAAGTTTTCCGAATACCTCCGCGGAGCCGGCCTCCGGGACCCGGCGGAGCCGCACGACCGGCGTATTGCCAATCAGTTCCAGAATGTCGTTATAGAGTCCGTTGTTCATAGCCATGGTGTAGATGTGCCTCCGGTAGATGTTTTCTGCGCCGGCCCCGGGTCTCCCGCGATCAGGTATTCCTGTCAGGCGCAAAGATAACTTAAAGGGTTAGCTTATTGCTCCATGATTGCAACTTGCAACCTCGGATATTGACTGGGGTTTTCCTGATATGCCCCGGCCGTCATTGCATGCGCTCCGGCAGATGCAGGCCGGATGCGAAATGGGTATCTGCATTGCAGGAATAACATTACATGATTGACGGCAATATGATCTAATATGTAATATAGACAGTTGAGAGCGGAGAAATGCCCCATGTCCGAACAGACCCAGTATGTGACGCCGGAAGAACTCATGGAACTGAAGAAGATCAGCAACGTGCGCGGTCTTGCATCGGTGTCATGGACATGGGGCTGGATCGTTGCTGTCTGGACCCTTTACTGCATGCACCCGGGCGTATGGACCTTCCTTGCAGGATGGATCGTCATGAGCGGGCGTCACCTGGCGCTAGCCATTCTGATGCACGAAGGCGCTCACGGGCTCATCCTGAACAACCGGAAATGGAACGACCGGGTAACCCAGTGGCTTACCGCCTATCCGATCCTTTCGGATACCCTCGTTTACCGGATGTACCACCTCCAGCATCACCGCTACACCTGGACGAATAACGATCCTGACCTAGGCTTGGCAAAACCATTCCCGGTGTCCCGAAAAAGCTTCTGGCGGAAGATACTCCGGGACCTGACGGGCCAGACTGGATATGAACGCTACCGGACCATCCTGAGGCTCTCGGCCGGACTCTCACTAAAGGGCAGAGGGCTTGAAGGAAAGCCGCTGGGCATGGTCCTGAAAAATCTCTGGAACCGGCAGAAGGGCTTTTTCATCACGAATGGGACCATTCTCGCAGGACTGTCAGTCGCGGGGCATCCTGAGGCATTCCTGCTGCTCTGGTGGCTGCCTGCACTAACGGGCTACAGCCTCGTGCTCCGGATCCGCAATATCGCCGAGCATGCTATTGTACCCGATCCGGCAGACATTCTCAGGCAGACCCGCACGACGCTTGCGCCGTTCTGGGTGCGGTTTTTTATGGCGCCCCACAACGTCAACTATCATCTGGAACATCACCTCTACATGTACGTTCCGCACTACAACCTGCGGAAAATGCACGGTATGCTGAGACGCAACGGGACACTGGACCGGGCTGAGGTGGCCACCAGCTATCTGGACGTGCTGCGGCGTGCGACGTCGGCATCGGCTACCGAGTATGACGGAAAACCTCGGAACCGGATGCAGGTGTTCGGTGGTCCCGCGGCGTGACGATAAGCTCCGGCGTGTTTTGAATTACACCAATCCCGGACAATGGCGCTGAAGTTCATCCTGTTTTTATGGAAGTGTTTCACATTCTTCAACAGGGCGTCCCATCCTTGCTTTCAACCGGTGCGGGGGTATGATTGACGGGTGAATCACCCGAGCCCGTGCTGTGATCAGGCTGAACCGCTCCGGCGGGGCCCCGCACGGTCTCCAAGGATGCCTGAACCAAAATGAGTTTTGTACCGATTGTCGTCGAACAGACGAACCGAGGCGAACGCGGATACGACATCTATTCCAGGCTTCTGAAGGACCGGATCGTCCTTCTGGGCACGCCGATCGACGACATGGTGTCGAACCTGATCATCGCCCAACTCCTGTTTCTGGAGAGTGAAGACCCCGAGCGCGATATCTACCTTTATATTAACTCGCCGGGCGGCCATGTGACGAGTGGCCTCGCGATCTATGACACGATGCAGTACATCCGGCCGAAGGTCATGACAATTTGTGTTGGACAGGCCGCTAGTATGGCCGCGGTGCTTCTGGCTGCCGGAGCCAAGGGAAAGCGGGTCGCGCTTCGGCACTCGCGGATCATGATCCACCAGCCCATGGGCGGTTTCCAGGGTCAGGCCAGCGATATCCACATCCAGGCACAGGAAATCCTGCGGATGAAACAGGAACTGAATGAGATTCTCGCCAACCACAGCGGGAAGCCCATCAGCCAGATCGAAAAGGATACCGACCGGGACTATTTCCTCTCCGCGCAGGAAGCTGTCCAGTATGGTATTATTGATAGTGTGTGGGACCGTCGCCCGGCATCAGGCGTGACCGCACCCGGAGAGGGCCCCCAGAAGGCCTGACCGGAAACCGGGGTGGCAGAGCCCCGCCACGGAGCGCATGTGAACAAGGAAACCGACAAAAAGGGCGAGAATCTCACCTGCAGTTTCTGTGGCAAGAGCCAGCGTGAAGTGAAAAAACTCATTGCGGGTCCGAACGTCTATATCTGTGACGAGTGTATCGAACTCTGCAACGATATCATCGCCGAGGAAACCGAGAACGAGCGCGCTGGCAAGATCAAGAAACGGCAGCTCCCGCTTCCGAACGAGATCAAGCGGGTTCTGGATGACTATGTGATTGGCCAGGAGCGGGCCAAACGAATCCTTTCGGTTGCCGTTCACAACCACTACAAGCGCATCTATTCAAAAGTATCGGCGGGCGATGTTGAGTTGCAGAAGTCGAATATCCTTCTCATCGGTCCCACCGGCAGCGGCAAGACACTGCTTGCCCAGACGCTCGCCCGGATTATTGATGTACCGTTCGCCACGGCGGATGCGACCACGCTGACCGAAGCCGGCTATGTGGGCGAGGATGTCGAGAACATCATCCTGAACCTGTATAACAACTCCGGGCAGGACGTGGAGCGCACGATCCGGGGCATCGTTTATATTGACGAAATTGACAAGATCGCCCGCAAGGGGGAGAACCCGTCCATTACACGAGACGTCTCTGGCGAGGGAGTCCAGCAGGCGTTGCTGAAGATTCTCGAAGGCACGATGGCAAACGTGCCCCCGAAAGGTGGCCGCAAGCACCCGCAAC
>CAZSFB010000227.1:0-5348 GCA_964606035.1 uncultured bacterium
GCGCCGGACAAAGTGTCGCGACGTTGCTCTGAATGTCCGCTATGTCATCGCGGGTCTTAACAGATCGTACCATTTCGGTCAGTTCGGCCGGGCTGAAACGCTTGGGCCGTGGTGCGGTATCGGGTGAGGACTCTTGGGCGGCTTTTTCAGGTGTGGCGGCCGGCCTCACTGGCGCCACTAGTACCGGTGCAGGCGGGGGTGGTGGAGTGGATTTTCCGGGACTCACCCGGCCAAATGCTTCGTGCTTTTCACCTTCACTGGAGAGTGACTGAGCCATCTGCAAGGTGATCGAAGACGGTGAGCTACCCGGCTTGGGCTGCGCCGGCTTGGCGATGCTCAGGTAACGCTGTTCGCGCCGGATACCGTAGAACTTCTCAAGCAGATAGGCGATCCGGACCTCTGGCACCACATGGGGCCGTATTTTCAGTCCGGTCTTCAGTCCTAGCTGCTGGACGGCCACCGGGTCCCTGGGGTCTGCCATCGCTACGGAAAGTTCTTCGCCTTTCCGGTCAAAAGGTATGGAGTAGTATTCGCGGGCCAGATCCTGCGGAACAAGCCCGATGATGTCCGGTGGAATCTTTTCAAGCCGGTCGGCGTAGGCCGTCGGGATGCCCAACTGCTTGGAAAGGGCTTCACTTAACCGGTCTTCATCGAGGTATCCCAGTTCAATGAGGTTTGTTCCAATGCTACCGCCAAAAAGCACTTGGCTCTGCAGTGCCTCATCAAACTGTTTCTGGGTGATGAACCCAGCATCTACCAGGAGGGTGCCGAGCGATGCCACGCCGTATGGTTCCTTCCCTTTATACACGGTCAGTCGTATTCATCCGCACGATGCCCGGCAATATAGGCCGCATTTTAATAGTTTCAAATGTCTTTCGGGTCGGCAGTGTCCGGAAACATGTGTGGTGGTGCCGCGGTTTTGTGAATTGTCCCATAGACTTCGGTTGAAAGATTTTTAATTGAAAATGTTCTTGCCCGCTGCCCGGCGCAGCATTATCCGAATGGCATCCAGTTATCTGGGTATGAAACAGGTAGCTTTTGCGCGCCGTTGCAAATTTGTCGTAATTGCTGGTTAAGGGAGCCCCGCTATGATCGAAGTATCCCATCTGGACAGGCACTTTGGCGGTTACATGGCCGTCCGGGATGTGAGTTTTTCCGTGCCCGAAGGGCAGGTCATGGGCTTTCTGGGACCCAATGGCGCCGGCAAGACTACCACCATGCGCTGCCTGACCGGCTATCTGCCCCCCACAGCAGGTAAGGTGATTGTTGACGGCTATGACGTGGTGGAAAACCCCCATGAGGTGAAGAAACGGATCGGGTACCTTCCCGAAACGCCGCCCCTCTATGGCGAGATGCTCGTGCAGGACTACCTGCGTTTTGTCGCCGATCTGAAAGGTGTCGAAGGCCACCGGCGAAACGGACTGGTGGATCATGCGATGGGCGTCTGCGGTCTTTCCGACGTGAAAGGGAGATTGATCCGGAACCTCTCGAAGGGCTACCGCCAGCGGGTCGGGATTGCGCAGGCAATCGTCCATGAGCCCAAGGCGGTTATTCTGGACGAGCCGACATCGGGACTGGACCCGAACCAGGTCATAGAGGTTCGTGGGGTTATCGCGGATCTGGCGCGGGACCGGACCGTGATCCTTTCTACCCATATTCTTTCGGAGGTCGAAAAAACCTGCAAACAGGTGACGATCATCAATGAGGGGAGGATTGTCGCCAGTGACAGGGTCGAGCGGCTACTGCAGGGAGCGGACAGCCGGCGCCTGCGCCTGACGTTTGCGGCGGCTGCGCCGGGTGCCGCCGAGACGGTGGTGGCGGTTCCCGGCGTCAGGTCGGCGGCATGGATTGACGCTGGCGCAATGCGGGAGCTGAGTATCGAGACCCAGATGGATCCGGACCCCCGGCCGGAACTGGTCCGTGTCCTCGTGGAGAAGGGTTACGGCCTGCTGGAGTTCCGGGGAACGGGCGAATCGCTGGAGAGCATATTCCGCCGTCTAACGTCCGAGGAGCAGGGTATCACTGGCGAAGCCGGGGCAACCGGGGAGGTCCGCTGAGCATGAGAGGGTTGCTGACGATTTTCTGGCGAGAGGTCCGGGCCTATTTCAGTGGTCCGATGGCATGGACGGTTCTAGGCGGGTTCCTATTTCTCAGCGGGCAGTTTTTCCTGGCGATGCTTGATGCATATGTGCGCAACTACCTGATGTCGCAGGATAACCCATACCTGAAGGGACAGATTCCCAATGTCAACGACATCCTTTCTGAAGGGGTGTTCCAGAATGTGGTGGTGTTTCTCCTGTTCTTCACCCCACTGATCACGATGCGGCTTTTTACGGAAGAGCGGACGATGAAGACCGACGAACTCCTTTTCACGTCACCGGTTTCAACCGCATCGATAGTACTCGGGAAATATTTTTCTGCGGTTTTTGTCGTCGCGGTGATGATTGCGGGAACCCTTTACATTCCACCGGTTCTGTCCGCTATCAGCCCGATTGACTTGAAACCGGTTGTGACGGCGTACGCCGGGGTATTGCTCGTGGGGATGGCTTTCACCAGCATCGGGGTTTTTGCGAGTTCCATTACCGAAAACCAGATCGTCGCATCGCTGCTGTCATTCGTTGGGCTTCTGACTCTGCTGGTGATCGGATGGCTCGCAGGGCTGTTTCAGGGAACATTCCTGCAGTCGGCATTCGAGTATGCGGCCTATGATAAGCATTTCAACAACCTTGCCAAGGGTATCCTGGATACCCGCGATATCGTCTACTTCCTGACGTTCCCGGCGCTTTTCCTGTTCGCAACGCACCGGGTGCTCGGCACAAGCAAGTGGCGCAGCTAGGAACGGGGGAGAAACACCATGAAGGAATCCCGCAGAAAAGAAGGATCAGGCCGCTGGAAGATGCTCCTGGTATCCGTATTGCTCGTTATCGTCGGACTTGTGGTCTGGCGGGTCCGTGGCGACGCAAAGCTTTTCGACTTGTTTCACATCTGGACCCTGATTCTTGCCGCGGGCATCAGCATTTTTGCTGGTTATGTTGCGTGGGATTGGGACGCGGTCGTCAGAAATCTGCAATCTAAAGGAACGCTCCATACGGCTGGCGCTTTTTTGCAAGTGCTGCTGGTCGCTGTGCTACTGGTCTCAGCCAACTATTTCGCCAGCCGGAACTACAAGAAATGGGACCTAACCGAGGAACAGATTCACACACTCGCCCAGCAGTCCCTGGATGTGGCCCGTGGGCTTGATCAGGAAGTCCAGGTGATCGCGTTCTACAAGTCAGGCCAGCCGGAAAGGGAGACCTTTGCCGGACTGATCGAGTTGTACCGGGAAGCCTCACCCAGGATATCAGTCCGTTTCGTGGATCCCGACGCCGATCCGATCACCACTCGTTCATACAATATCGGTGTTGCAGGCACAGTAGTGCTGGAGAGTGGCGACCGGAAACAGACGCTCCAGGGCACCGACGAACAGGATATCACCCGCGGGCTGATCAAGCTGACCCGCGATACCGAGAAGACGATCTGCTTTACAAGCGGTCATGGTGAGCGGGATTATGATTCCCCTGACACCACCGGGATCACCTCCATCCGGAATGAACTTTCTGGCCAGGGTTATCACGTGAAGCCGGTGAACATCGCCGCTGATCATGGCGTTGATCCGGTTTGTACGGTACTGATTATTGCCGGGCCCACCCGGGACCTCGTGGAGGAGGAAATCGCCCACGTAGGTGCTTTCGTTGAAAGCAAGGCTGGAGGAGTCGTTGTGCTTCTGGATCCTCAGACTCCGGATCAGCGCGCGCTACTCAGGCAGTTCAATGTCAGGGCACGGAACGATATCGTTGTGGATGCCAATCCGGTGAATCAGGTGACCGGGCAGAATTTCCTTGCTCCAATCGCAGCTGCCTATGGCAAACATCCGATCAGCGAGAAAATGAGCAATATACAAACGATCTTCCCGCTGGCCCGGTCGCTTGAATCTGTGCCTGGTGCCGCCGCCGAGCCGGCCGCAATGAACAACCCCGTGGTCTATACAAGCCAGGATGCCTGGGGAGAGACCGACCTCTCCAAGGGTGCCAGGCCAAAGCCTGATGAAGGCAAGGATGCCATAGGGCCACTGGTCTTGATGATTGCCGGCTACAAGCTGGTCAAGACACCGGAGGCCACTTCTGTGGGCGATGATGCGGCCAAAGGCATCAGCGGCTCAACCCGCGAAGCACGGTTTGTTATTGTGGGCGATTCCGATTTCGTGACGAACCAGTACTCCAACTATTTCGGCAACGCGGATCTTTTCCTGAATGCGGTCAGCTGGGCGGTTGGTGAAGGCGATCTGATTTCAATCCGACCCAGGAAGCGGGGCGAAAAGCCGATCAACCTGCCGACGGAAAGCTTTTCGCGGTTTGTTGCCTTGGGCCCCACGCTGCTCCTGCCCGTGGGGCTGGTCGGTTTCGGCATATACATATGGGCCCGCAGACGACGGCTTTGAGCTTTCGGCAGGTGTTTTCAGGAGCGCGCATATGAACAGGGAGTTGAGAAACACTCTGGTGCTGGCAGTTATCGCCATCTCTGTCGGCAGTTACATGCTTTTCGTGGAGTCCCGGAAAACTGTTCAAGATGAATCGGTCGAAAAGGAGGAAGGATCTGCCATCCTGAGCATTAAGGCCGATTCTGTCGAGGAAGTCGTGTTTGCCGGGAAATCCGAATTCCGACTGGTCCAGTCTGCTCCTGAAAAATGGCAGGTTCGTATCCAGGGAACTGCCCATGACGCAGACCCAGCATCAGTGGCCGATCTTGTGAGTGCGTTCAATTCGCTCCGTGCCCGCAAACTGGAGATGGGTGCCCAAGTCTCCGATAACGATCTGGGACTGGATATTCCCGTGCAGACTTTGATCATCAGTCTAAAAGGTGGAAGCAGGTACGAGTTACGGCTTGGTGGCGAAACTCCCATGCCCGGTTCCCGGTATCTGAGACTGGGCGGTGAGACCTATGCGGCCAAGTCATTCGCCTTGCATCCGTTTGATCGCACCCCTGAAGATCTCCGGAATAAGAAATTGGTAAGGACAGAACCGGCAAAGGTTTACCGTGTTCGGGTCCGCTGGGGCGCGGAGGTCAACGCGGAAGTGGAGATGGCGCGGACGGCTGAGGGCTGGAAGTTTTCTGATCCCTCTGCGGGGAAAGTGGACGTAAATCACCTCGAAGATTTCCTCTCTGAGCTCCGTCTTCTTCGCGTTTCGAAGTTTTCCGGGAAAGGGCAGGAATCCTTCCGTGACCACGGAGTCGACATTGCGGTCATGGACGTTGCCCTCTATGACGAAAAGGATGAACTTCTGGACCGCGTACGCTTGGGTGTTAAAGAC
>CAZSFB010000228.1:0-5347 GCA_964606035.1 uncultured bacterium
TTGGCGGAGAGTGAGGGATTCGAACCCTCGATACGAGTTACCCCGTATAACGGCTTAGCAAGCCGCCGCCTTCAGCCACTCGGCCAACTCTCCATGCAAGGCCGGTCCGGTGGGTGGAGCCACCGGGTTGATCCGGGCCGTTTTCTAATTCTCCAGGGGTGGAGAGGTCAACCTTGCGGCGAAATCTCCTCCCGCTTCCTGCTCAGACCACGAGGTTCAGGATCTTGTTCGGCACGAAGATGACCTTGCGGAACGGTTTGCCCCCCAACGCCTTAGTCACCTGTTCATCCTGAAGTGCCAGAGCCTTTACAGCCTCTTCTGTGGCATCCCGCGGAACATCAAGACGGCCCCGGAGTTTTCCGTTTACCTGTATAACGATGGTCGCGGTTGCATCAACAAGATGCGCCGGGTCGTAGGACGGGAACGGTTCGTAGGCCAGCGAATCCGCGTGACCGAGGCGGTTCCAGAGTTCTTCGCCGATATGTGGAGCGAAGGGGGCCAGGAGCAGCACGAGCGTCTCGAGCACCTTTTTCGGCCGCTCGGCACGACCCGTGAGGTCATTCACTAGTTCCATGAGTACGCTGATGGCGGTGTTGAACCTGAGGCCCTCAATGTCCTCTGCAACCTTCTTCACGGTTCGTGAGAGGAGCCGTGCCAGATCGTCCGGTAGTGGTGTATCCCTGACACTTTCATGGAGCCGGCCGGTGCGATCATCAATCACCACGCGCCAGACACGGTCCAGGAAGCGGCGCACACCGGTCACACCGGCCGTTGACCAGGGCTTCATCTGGTCCAGCGGCCCCATGAACAGTTCGAACAGCCGCAGGCTGTCGGCGCCCACCTGGTCTACAACGGCGTCCGGGTTGACGACGTTGCCGCGGGACTTGGACATTTTCTGGTTGTCTTCACCCAGGATAAGCCCCTGGTTAAACAGCTTGCGAAAGGGTTCCTTCGTGTGGACGAGCCCCAGATCAAAGAACACCTTGTGCCAGAAACGGGAATACAGAAGGTGCAGTACCGCGTGCTCTGCACCACCCACGTAGAGGTCCACCGGCATCCAGTAGCTTTCGGCTTCCTTTGACCATGCCTCGCGGGTGTTTTTCGGGTCTACAAACCGGAGGAAATACCAGCTGGATCCCGCCCACTGGGGCATGGTGTTTGTTTCGCGCCGGAGCCGGTCACCGTCCTTTGTCGTGTGCAGCCACTCTTTCGCCTTGACGAGCGGCCCCGCCGGGTCGCCGGTGGGCTTGAAATCGGCCAGCTCCGGCAATGTGAGCGGAAGGTCATTGGGTGACATGGGAACCAGGGCACCGGTCGCTTCGTTATGGAGTACCGGAATCGGTTCACCCCAGTAGCGCTGGCGCGAGAACAGCCAGTCGCGGAGCTTGTAGCGGACGGCCAGTTTTCCGAGCCCCCGGCTTTCGAGCCAGGCGGTGATCTTCTTCTTGGCTTCCGGGACCGTAAGACCGTTGATCTCCGGCGAGTTCACCAGCACCCCATCACCGGTCCATGCGGACTTCTGCACGTCCTCGCCTCCGGAGACCACCTCACGGATCGGGATTGAGAACTTCCGGGCGAATTCGTGGTCACGCCCGTCGTGGGCCGGAACCGCCATGATGGCACCGGTGCCATAGCCCATGAGCACGTAGTCGCTGATCCAGACAGGGACTTTCTCGCCATTGACAGGATTGATACCCCAGGCGCCGGTGAAGACGCCTGTTTTTTCCCGGGTGTCGTCCGTGCGGGTGATCTCCGACTCCCGGCCTGCCTTCTCGATGTAGGCGTCGATCTCCGGGAACCGGGACGGGTCCGAGATGTGGCGCACCAGCGGATGCTCGGGGGCGAGCACCATGAACGTCGCTCCATAGAGTGTGTCCGGCCGGGTTGTGTAGATCCGGATATGCGGATCGAGGCCAGAGGCCTCTGCACGGCGGGCGGCATCCAGGTCAAGCCCGAAGAGCACTTCCGCACCTTCGCTTTTCCCAATCCAGTTCCGCTGCATGAGCTTGATGGGTTCGGGCCAGTCCAGGTCCGGGTCGTCGAGATCATTGAGGAGCCGCTCGGCGTATTCGGTGATTTTCAGCATCCACTGCCGGAGCATCAGTTTTGTCACGGGGTGGTTTCCCCGCTCGGACTTGCCGTCGATCACCTCTTCGTTGGCGAGCACGGTCCCGAGGGCCTCGCACCAGTTGACGGGGACCTCCGCCATGTAGGCGAGGCCCTTCTCATACAGTTTGAGGAATATCCACTGGGTCCAGCGGAAGTAGTCCGGGTCTGTCGTGTCGATCTCCCGGTCCCAGTCATAGGAAAATCCGAGCCGCTGGATCTGCCGCTTGAATACCTGGATATTCTTTGCCGTCGTTTCGCGGGGGTGAGTGCCGGTCTGGATCGCATACTGTTCGGCGGGCAGGCCGAAAGCGTCCCAGCCCATGGGGTGGAGCACATTGAATCCCGTCATCCGCCGGTAACGTGCGATGACATCCGTCGCGGTGTAGCCCTCCGGGTGTCCCACGTGCAGGCCCGCCCCGGAGGGATAGGGGAACATGTCGAGAACGTAGTATTTGGGTTTCTCCGAACCTGGTTCGCCGGGATTGGCGGTGCGGAAGGTCTTCCGGGCAAGCCAGTACTCCTGCCACCTGGGTTCTATGGTTCTCGGATCGTAGGCGTGATTGTTATCGCTCATGGTTTCCTGGAAACCGCGCCGTCTGCAAAGGCAAAGGGACCCGGCGGCGGGCCCCTTGGACTAACGCGGACAAACCTTACGTGGCAAGTGCTAGCGGGTCACATTCACGCAGGCGGAGGTGCCAATGTTGCCTACCGCATCCAGAGCCTGGAAGCAGTAGGTCACCGTTGTGCCAAACTCGATGGTGCCGTTGAAGGTCCAGGTGGTGGAGCCGGGAATGTAACCCGGCAGATCGGTGAAAACGGCCGTCGCACCGGGTTGAACCTGGATTTTTGCGGTGTCCGCTGCTGTGGTGCCCTGGATCAGGACCGCCGGGGAGATGACGCTGAAATCGGCTCCACCATTGGTTGTGATAACCGGCGTGACGGGGGGTGTGAGATCGACCGTGATGTTCACGGAATCATCATCTGTTGTCTCGGTGTCGGTGACGGTTACGGTGGCCGTGGCGACCGTGTCGGTGCCTGCGGTAAGGATGATCGTCACGGGCCCGCTGGTGGTAAGCGTTCCCGTACACTGGATGACGGTTGGGCAGGTGCCGGTGCTTGGGGTTCCAAGAGCTGCCCCCGCGTCATTGGTGAGGTCAACCGTCCACGTAACGGTCGTTGACGGCTGGACAATTACGTAGAAGCTCAGGGTGCTGGTGAGGTTTGTTACGAGAGGATTCGCATTGAGAACCGTCACGCCTGGACGCGCGAGAGAATGCGGGATGATGGTGAGACCATCGCCGTCCAGGTCCGCCGTCACGAGGTCCGGCAGAGTGTCAGGGGTCAGGTTCCCGGCCGCTAGGCCCACCGGACCGTCGCCTGTGGGGATGTTGATTCCCGTCAGGAAGGAGCCAGGATTGCCCCGGTCAGCCAGAAGGAGCGTCACGGAGTCTGATCCACGGTTCGCCACCAGCAGATCCGGCCATGTGTCGCCATTCATGTCGACTGTCGTGGCGAAGGCGGGATTGGTCCCAACACTGAAAGCCTTGCGAAGCGCGAAAGTACCCTGGGTAAGCGGCGCCGCATTCTGGAGCAGAAGCGATATCTCGTTGCTGCCGGGATTGGTGACGGCGATGTCCAACCGGCCGTCGCCGTTGAAATCTGCCAGTGCGAGTGATGTGGGTGTGCTGCCTGCATTGTAATCCAGTTTTGGCCGGAAATAGCCAGGATCGTTGGGTTCTCCGAACTGGAAATGGATGGAGACACGGCCCGAACCGGAGGATGCCACCACCAGGTCCACCCGGTTGTCCGAGTTGAGAAGCCCGGCGGCGATGGAAGTGGGTGTATTCCCGGTGGTGTAGTGCTCCGCCTCAAGGAATATGCCCGCTGTGACAGCATCCTGATTCAGCACACTGAACGTGCTGTCCAGCCGGTTCGTCACGGCGATGTCCGGCCGGCCGTCACCGTTCAGGTCGGCAACCGCCACTGCTGACGGGCCACTGCCTGTAGCGTAGGGAACCGCTGCCAGGAAGGTGCCCGGTAATGTGGCACTCTGGAGAAGCACCGAAACGGTGTCATCATCGAAATCGGCAATGATCAGGTCGGGCCGCGTGTCACCGTTCACATCGGCGATCTCCAGGGCGGCGGGGTTGAGACCCGTGGAATAGGTAACATCGGCAAGATAGAGCGACGGATTCACTGCGTCACGAAGCCGGACGGTCGCGGTATTGTCCGTGCTCCGGATGAACACGATATCCGTCAAGGTATCACCATTGATGTCGGCAGCCTTTACGGCGACAGGGCCTCCGCCAAGAATTTCGCTTATGGGAGTTTCGTACCCGAGGACGGCAACAGTGACTGTTCCGGGCGTCGGGTCGGCGGCCGCGTCAGCGTCCGTACATGTGTAGGTCACAGTGAAGCGGCCAGGACTCGGGAACCGGACAGGACCGGGCTGTGCCACTGTCGTGTTGGGAGCCGCGCCTCCGAAGTTCCAGCTGTGGGTGAGGCCTGCGAGCGGGGTGCGGTCGTCGGTGCAGAGGCTTTGGAAAAGCAATGTTTCCCCGGCATTGATGGTTGCGCTGGGTGGAAGCAGGATCTTCCCATCCGGCGGCTGGTTACCGGTGGTGATAACCGTATAGGTGGCCTCGCCAACACCTGCGCGGTTAACACACCTGAGGCGGTATTCCGTACTCGAGGTAACAGTGATGGTGGTGCGGGTTCCGATCTGGACGGTACCGACGCCATTGTCGATCTCGCAGGTCGGTTCGGGGAAGATCGCACTGTAGTAGCGCCAGGTCCATGTCACGGTGGTCGGAACGCCGGGAGCGAGCGGCGAAGGCTCCGCCTTGAATGCGAATATATTCGGCTGTGCAATGGAACGGTCGAGGTTGTCGACGTCATCCTGCCCACAGGCGGAGACCGCCACCAGAATTGCAAATGCGAACAAACGGAAACGAATCAGCACTGAACTCAAAACGGATCCCCCTGCGGCGGTGTACCCCAGTATGCAAGGCCTGACGACCCGGCTGCCGCGAACGCCAATCTGGCCCGAACTTGTTGCTGGTTCAACCTGTTTTAAGGGTTTTCACAGCCATTCACCCTCTGTATCCAGTCTGCCATGGCCCGGAGGCCGAGTTTTCGGCCAAGCTGATAGTCGGCTTCAAGCTTCTTCCGGTCCTGTGTGGTCCGGCCGGTTCTAAGCGGCCGGTCGGGGGCGACTTCAAGAATGGTGCAATCCGGT
>CAZSFB010000229.1:0-5320 GCA_964606035.1 uncultured bacterium
TGGGAATCCGGCCGGCGGAGGCGTGCGGCTGGTGCAGCAGGCCCTCGTCGGTGAGCTGGGCCATGATGCTCCGGACCGTGGCAGACGAACATTCAAGATTGGCTTCCCGTACCAGCTGGGAAGATGCCACAGGCTCGCCATCCCTCACGAATTTCTTGACGAGGTTTCCAAGCACCGTAAAACGTCTGTCTGACCTGATCCGGTTCGGCATAAAACAGGAGAAACCCTAAGAGTTACAGCATGTTAATAGAACAAACCTTCAACACAACCAGTTTAAGTTGCCTGTTTGGACTGTCAAGCACCCAGTATCTCTGTGATCACACGGTTGGAAACCAACACCGAGGCAGGTGCGAGCCGCCAGCGTCCCTCGCTGGCGGGAACAATCCACCCACGGCCTGCCGCCCGGCTGAATCCGGCCTCCAGTGAAGCAGCGTCGTCACCGAACCTTTCGCGCAACTCAGCAGGGCTCACCCCTTTCTCAAGCAGTCGCAGGCCCAGAAAAACCGACTCCTCAATGGCCTGCCGCTGGCCCACGAGGGTCCAGTCCGGACACCACTGCCGGGCCGGCGAAAGCCGTCCCGTGACGGTTCCTTCTTCATCAAGGGCGTCAACATATTTTGCATACCGGTCGAACGGCCTCGGCACGGACCACCGGAGCTCGTTACCGGAACTGTTACCGCAGGGCCAGAAGCCATGGGCGCCTGCGCCGAGTGCCAGATAGGGAACCCGGCGCCAGTAGAGGGAGTTATGGACGGCCTCGTGGCCCGGTCTTGCGAAGTTGGAGATCTCGTAGTGGACATACCCGGCCCCGGTGAGGATTTCCCTGGCACCTTCAAAACAGTCCGCCTGAAAGTCGCTGTCAGGAGCATTGAGGCTCCCTTCCCGCTGTCTGCGGCCAAACTCCGTGCCCGTCTCTACGGTGAGCCCGTACAGGGAAAGATGTGGCGCGCCGGTTCCCACTGCATGGCGCACACCCTCCAGAAACCGCTCGATAGTCTGGCCCGGAAGACCATACATGAGATCGAAGGTCCAGCTTTTCAGGCCACTCCGGGCCAGCAGCGAGATGGCCGCCTCCGCCCGGTCCAGCGTGTGGATTCTCCCGAGTATCGGGAGCAGTTCCGGCTGGAAGGTCTGTATGCCAAGGCTCACACGGCCAATGCCGAGCCTTTTCCATACCTCAATCTTTTCTGGCGTAAGGGATTCAGGGTTGGCCTCGATCGTCACTTCGCAGAGCGCCCGGATGTCCATCCAGCGTGACAGCGTGGCGAAAAGCCGTTCCAGTCCGGCCGTCTCCACCGATGATGGTGTTCCACCACCCAGATACAGGGTTCCGAAACCCGGTTCTCTCCACACCCTGCTGTCTTCGATTGCTGCAGGGACGAGCAGCTCAGCCTCGCGGCAGAGCCGGTCAAAGTAGGTTGTTACGGCACCGCCGGGGAGTGAACCGTCGGGCCACGAGTTGAAGTCACAGTAGTGGCACTTCTTATCGCAGAACGGGATATGAACGTAAAGCCCGGCCTTCATGGTGCCGCCGGCGTCGCGAGGGGAACATCCGCCATCCAGACGCCGGATTGCCCCTTGCCAGTCCGCATCAGGATCTCGCCGCGCCCGTCAACGACCGCCGATACGCCGTTCAGCGTTGCCCGGATCATCGGGATACCAGTTTCGGCCGACCGCCAGGTGGCGAGCATGAGATGTTGCTCTTGCTCCGGAGTGATTCCGAACCACTTGTCGTTGGTCATGTTGATGACGAGATCCACCCGGCCATCCTTTGGAATGATGGACCGGGTGAAATACGGAAGAATCGCCTCATAGCAGATGGACGGCAGGATCGTGAGGCCGTTCCATTGCCAGAGCACCGGGCCCGGCCCCGGATCGAACTGGGCAACACCCGCAAAGAGTTTTTCGTGCATGGGCCAGTGTTCACGGAAGGGGACATATTCCCCGAACCAGAGCAGCCGCCGTTTTTCGTACACCTGGTTTTTCACGATACCATCCGGAAGGGGCTCGATCATCACCGACCGGTTGGTGACACGGCCGCCATCAAATCCGACGCCACTGGCGATGAGCGGAACCCCCGCTTCAATGACAATCCCGTTCAGCCGGTCGGTCATCGCCCGTCCGTACCGGCGCTCCGGGGGGATTACGTCATCCACCGCGATATAGGGGAATGGGAGCGTACTCTCCGAAAAGACGACGAGTTCAGCCCCCTTTTCGACGCCCTCACGGTAGAGCTCCACAAACTTGTCGAACCGCTGGCGGGTGTCACCGGCGCGCAGTGCGTATTTGAGCGGAAAGTCAGCCTGGACGACGGCCACTCTGAGGGTCTTTGCCGGCGTCTCAAAGCTCCGGGGCCACGAGAGGACGAGCATGAGGGAAGCGGTGAAAAACCAGCCCGCCACACGCCAGGGGGGGGTATCCACGAACAGCTTCCCCCGCCGCTGATAGAGTTCGGCCAGAAATGCGCCGATCATGCAAAGCATCGCCGACACGACCCGGATGTCTGGCGGGTTCAGCCGCCAGGGACCCTTCAGGGCATAAAACTCCACACCGAGATAGAACGGAAAAAGCTGCGGCAGGAACAGGTAGACGGCCACATACGCCACCGGCCAGGCCTCGACGGGCATGAAACGGGCTTTCCGCACCAGCACTGCCACCGTGACACTCACGATGGCCAGATACACCCCCATTCCGACGGCATAGAGAATATAGGCGAGAACCCCGACCGCGTATGGCAGGTTCCCGAAGATCACGACAGTGTCGATAAGCCACCAGTATATGAAGATATGGACAGCAAAACCGGCCAGCCCGCCGGTCGCGAATACCTGCCGGTATTCAAGCTCCCCGGTGGCGATCTGAAGCAGGGTGATGGAGAGAAAACCCAGGCAAAACAGCTCCAGCGGCGGCACAGCGGCCGCATAAGCCAGGCCGGCCAGTACCGCCAGCACACTGGCGGCAGGCGGCGGAATCCAGACCGCCAGCCGCTCCCTCAACCGGCTCCACTTTCCCGTCAACGGCCTTCCTTCCAGAACGAGAATGATCTGAGCATTCCCATCACCATCGCACGGGAACTGCTTTGAACAGGCGCACGGCCCGGTGTCAACCAGACCGAGGCCGCATCCCCGGTACCCCATATCAGACCGTTAAGAGTCGCCTGAAAAAGGGTTTTAGATGGCCGGTAGCCGAACTCCGCTCCCAGCACCCGGGCTTCCTCGCCAAGGCGGTACCATTCGTCACGGAGCGGCCGTTCCACCGAATGGAAAACCCTAGCCGAGGGAACAAAGGCGATTTGCCGTCCGCGGCGCAGGTTCTCCCGTGCCCAGAGCAGGTCTTCCGCAATCTCAACAGCCGGAAAGGGCAGAAACCCGTCACGGCGAACCATCGCAGCCGCGTTGTGGAAATCAGACCGCTCAATGAGCCGGTCCGGCGCGAGGATTTCGAGATCCCCACCTCTTGCCCGCCGAGCCTCCCCACGGCCCGCCCGTGAACACCTCACCCGGAGGGCATCAAGCCGGGTGGCGCCGGGAAAAGGGATCTGTCGGGCGTAAGCTCCCGCCACCAGCGGTGACCGGAGCATCGGCTCGGCGAGTTCCGCGAGCATCCACGAGTCTGCAGGAACGGCATCCTGGGAGAACAGTGCAACAAGAGGCGTCTCCGCCATCTCCACCAGCCTGTTGCGAGTAGTCCCGTGGTTGAAATCCGCCTTGGGAATCTGGATGACCCGGTATCCGCCTGCTTCAAGTATCTGACGGGTGCGGTCAGTAGAACCGGAGTCGATGGCATACCGGCCCGTGATCTTGACGCCCTGCTGGCGATTGAGCGCCTCTATGAGCCGGGGCAACGTCCCGACGCCGTTCAGGGTCGGAATCACCACCGAAATCCGGAGAATCGTATCAGTCATGGCCTCTCGCAGGATTCACGACGGACACCCTAGTGCGTATGCCGGAGGGCGGAAAGCTCTTCATAAAGGGAAAGGGTCCAGCGGGCATCCTCGGAGATGGTTTTCACCGGAGGAGCCGCGGCGACAATTTTCCGGCGGAGCAGTTCGTCCTCCACCATCGGCGCCAGTGCCGCCGCGAGTGAAGCCGGATCCCCGGCACGGAAGCGTACACCACCCTCCCCTTCCGCCACCAGTTCCCGCATTCCGCCCAGATCGGAGACCGCCACCGGAAGCCCCCGCTGGAACGCCTCGTGAATGGTGAGCGGTGAATTTTCCCACCAGAGACTCGGCACCACTAGCACATCCATAGCACCGTAGGCTTCGTCCCGCCCACGATCATCGAACGGACCGGCCCACTCCACGGGCAGCCCCTCCGCCAGGCGGTCCAGTTGCCGCACATAGGACGGGAAATGGCTGCGGTTTCCGCAGATCCGGAGCACCACCGGACGGCGGACCTTTTTCTGGAGCAGACGGAAACCCTCCAGAAGCACATGTACCCCCTTGTGGGGCGAGAGTGTGCCGGCAAATCCAACGGTAAACGCCCCGCCGCGCTCATGAGAGGCCAGTTTTACGGGGTGGGCGGGAGCAAAGCCATAATCCGAAAACACGGTCCGCTCCGCAGAAAGCCCCCATCTCACCAGCTCGTCTTTCAGGAACCGGGAAGGCGCAATAAACCGGTCGATCTTCGATGCCAGTTCCCGGAACGTCCGTTGCCGCACTTCCAGGTCCCGGTGAACCTCTGCCGGAATATACTTGGGCGGAAGCCCCACGGTACGGGGCGCCGTCGGCAGGAACGACCGTACCGCCCGCCGCAGGTTGCCCCCGCCCGGAACCGCGGCAGCAAGGGGTCCCTGCAGAAACCACTCGGCCCGCTCGGCGAGCCTGCCCGGAGCGGAGATGTCGGCATAGGTACCGGCAATACAGCGTGCGCATTTACCGGGGTCCACCGTGTCGCAGATTTTCCCCGCGGCATCGAGCCGCTGACCTCCGCGGCCGCAGGTGAGCCAGTAGTCATGCAGGTGCACCACCCGCGGGACTCCCGGCGGAATCCGGTTCACGACCCCCGCGGAAAGATGAATGAGATGATGGATATGGACAGCTTCCGGCTGGAACTGCCTCAGTTCGGTCTCGAACAGATTGTCAATCTGCGTGTCGAGAAAGCTGCCGGAAAACCGGCGGTGATCCTGCCGCTGGTTTACCTCGGCGACAGCAATGCCGCCGATTTCGTACCGCCGAACCGAATAGGGTGCCTCGGACGGCCGGTTATCAGTGGTGAATACCCGGACTGAGTGATCCGGGCCGAGTGACTGGATTTCCCTCGCCAGATGGAATGCATAGGTTTCTGAACCCGCCGCATGAGCCGGCGGGAAGTTGTGGATG
>CAZSFB010000230.1:0-5318 GCA_964606035.1 uncultured bacterium
CCTACCGGATTGAGCTGCTCAAGGACGGTTACCGCCCCCACGTGCAGGAGGTTTCCATTCCGGCGGGCGGGACGCCGCAGGAACTTGACGTCAAGCTGGAAGCGGTGCGGGCGCGGGCCGCATGGACCGGCAAGGCTGTCAGGGGCCTCACGATGAACGGAAAACCCGCAGCCAACGGCAACCTGGAGCTTGCCGAGGGGAACCACCTGTTCCGTGGAAAGCTTGAAGGAGGCGAGGACCTGACGCTCCGGCTCGAAATCTCGCGCCAGCAGGGCCGGGACGGACTCACGGCAAAGGCGAGCGTGAACGTGCGGCCCTATGCACAGGTGGACCTGAACGGCCGCTCCGTGCGGACCACACCGGTGTCGGACCTGGTGTTTTCGAAGGGTGCAAACCGGCTTTCGGTAGTGCCCCCGGGAGGCGGAAAAACCGTGCTGGAAGTCGTTCTTCCCTGACCGGAACGGGCAGTCCGGGACCCCCTGTATACAATCGACAGCCGAAAATGGACTCCTTAAGTCCAAATCCTGTTGGATTTCAGGGACTTTGGGGACTGCAGGTAAGGACAGGGGGACCAAGAAATGACTTTTGTCACCGTCTTGACTGAAAGCCGATCCGGGGGCTACGAGACGCCTGCGGCAAAACGTCGCAGGCAGGTTGCCCTTACCGGGACGCCTGGCCCGGTCTCCGCCGGTGCCCTTCCGGGCCTGGCAGCGGCCTTGTGGAAGTTGAGGGAAAGAGGACCATTGTTGATGAAATCGCGTAACTGGATCCGTCTGGGTCTGCTTGGGCTCGCAGCCGTCACGCTTTCTGGCTGCTCGTGGAAGTATCTCCTCCCGGACTCGATCAGCGAAACCTCCGACAAGATCGACCTCCTCATGTGGACCATGATCTGGATCACCACCGTCGTCTTTATCGGCGTCGAGGTGGTGCTGGTGTGGTTCATTCTCAAGTACCGGGACAAGGGCGACGGCCGCGTGCCGGTCTATACCCACGGCTCCAACAAGCTTGAGGCGATCTGGACCATCATTCCCGTCCTGATCCTCATCGTGCTGGCGGTCTGGAGCGAGCACCTGCTGAACAACGAGGTCCGCAGGATCCCCGAGAAGCCGGACCTGCTTGTGAAGGTCACGGCCCGCCAGTTCAACTGGAACTTCGAGATTCTCGCCACCGGCGGCAACGCCATTGACGAGGCCAGCCGCCCGATCATCGACACCGGCACGAACTCGACGGAATCGGCCGAAGCGGCCCCCGACTTCCCCAAGGAGTTCATCACCGGATTCGACAACCTGACGCCGCTGAAGCTCCCCGTGGACCGTGTGACGGTGTTCGAGATCACCTCCCTCGACGTGATCCACTCCTTCTGGGTGCCCGAGTGGCGTATCAAGCAGGATGCCATGCCGGGCCACGTGAACCGGATCTGGGTGAAGCCGAACAAGACTGGCCACTATCCTGTCGTCTGCGCCGAACTCTGCGGCAATGGCCATTTCAAGATGGCTGGCCGCATCGAGGTTGTGAGCGGCGAGGAGTTCGATGCCTGGGTGGCCGAGCAGGCCTCCGCGGGCACCGAGGAACTGTTCTGACCCGCCGGCCCTGCGGCCGGCCTTTCCAGCGAATACCCTGAGGAAAATCCCATGAGCGAACACAAGCACAACGGCAACGGTCACGGCGAAGGGCACGGACACCACGAGCCGGACTTCATCCGCAAGTACATCTTCTCCTGCGATCACAAGATGATCGGCCTGCAGTACCTCTTCACGACGATGACGGCCGTGATCCTGGGCGGCCTTTTCGCGCTGCTCGTCCGGCTCCAGCTCGCCTGGCCCGACAGCGAGATCGTGGCCAAGCTGGTCTCGACCCCCGACAAGTACAACCAGTATCTTACCATGCACGCCTCGGTGATGATCTTCCTCGTGATCATCCCCTCGCTTGTGGGTGCGTTCGGCAACTTCGCCGTGCCGCTCATGATCGGCGCCAAGGACATGGCGTTCCCGCGGCTGAACATGCTCTCCTACTGGCTGATGCTTCCGGCCGTGTTCATCATGCTGCTCAGCTTTGCGCTCCCCGGCGGTTCCGCCGCCGCGGGCTGGACGAGCTATCCGCCGCTGGCCGGTGCCCAGTATTCCGGCGTGGGCCAGACCTGCTGGACCATCGGCGTCATCATCATCGGCGGCTCCTCGACGATGGGCGCGGTGAATTATCTTGCTACGATCCTCGGGATGCGCGCGCCGGGCATGACGATGTTCCGCATGCCGCTGTATGTGTGGGCCATCTTCATCACCTCGGTGCTGACGCTTTTTGCAACCCCGGTGCTCGCCGCGGCCCTCACGATGCAGCTGCTGGACCGCGCCTTCGGCACGGGTTTCTACGTCCACACTGCCGGCGGCCAGCCGCTCATGTTCCAGCACATCTTCTGGTTCTACTCGCACCCAGCCGTCTACATCATGATCCTCCCCGCCATGGGAATCGTGAGTGATGTGCTGGCGGTATTCTCGCGCAAGCCGATCTTCGGCTACCGCGCCATGATCTACTCCATCTGCTCGATCGCGGGCTTCGGCTTCATCGTCTGGGGCCACCACATGTTCACCTCCGGCATGAGCCCGACGCTCGGCACGACGTTCCTCATCACGACGTTCTTTATCGCCGTTCCGTCGGCGGTGAAGACCTTCAACTGGCTGGGCACGATCTGGGGCGGAAGCCTCCGGCTCACCACCGCCATGCTGTGGGCGCTCGGTTTTGTGGGCATGTTCGCCATCGGCGGCCTCTCGGGCATCTACTCGGCGGCCGTGCCGGTGGACCTGTTCCTCCACGATACCTACTGGATCGTGGCGCACATCCACTACGTGCTCTTCGGCGGCTCGCTCATGGGCGTGTTTGCGGGTGTCTACTTCTGGTTCCCGAAGATGTTCGGCCGCATGATGGACGAGAAGCTCGGCAAGGTTCACTTCTGGCTGACGCTGATCCTGTACAACGGCGTGTTCATGCCGATGCACATCCTCGGCCTGGGCGGCATGCAGCGGCGCATCTACAGCTGGAAGATCTACCCGCACCTCTACCAGCTTCAGGAGATCAACCAGTTCATGACCGTGTGCCTGATCCTCCTCGGCGCCGTGCAGCTCATCTTCTTCTACAACGTCTTCAAGTCTCTGAAGGGCGGCGAGAAGGCCTCGGCGAACCCGTGGCAGGCCACCACCCTTGAGTGGCAGACCTCCTCTCCGCCGATCGCCCACGGCAACTTCGAGACGATTCCGAACGTCTACCGCGGCGCCTACGAGTACAATTCGCCGCTCGGGCCCTACGCCCCGCAGACGCTCACCGACGACCAGGTGAAGGCGCTGGCAAAGGCCTGAGCCTCCGGGCGTCTCCGGACAGCGGGCGTTCCCTGGCGGGGACGCCCGTTTTCCTTTTTCCGGGTGCATGTCGGGCACAGGTGTGCACCTCCGGGCCATAAGGCTCCGCGCGGACCCATTGGGCCGCCCACTGCGGGGGTTTCAGCAGAGGGGGAGACGTTCCCCTGCCGGGGTTTACTTGACGACGAGCACGTCCACCTTGGAACGGACCATGATCCGCTCGGTCATGGAGCCGAGCAGCGCGCGGCCCATGGCACCACGCCCCTTGGGGCCGACAACAATGGTGCCGGCGTGCAGGATTTCGGCGTGACTGGTGATGGTCTCCACGACAGGGCCAAATACCGCATGGTGGGTATCGGCCCGGTTTGCTCCGAGGGTCTGCGCCTCGAAGGCGAGAAGCTTCTGCCGCTCGCTGGCGATGAGATCCTTGAGGGCCTCGTCGTCATGGATTTCCACGGCGAGCTTCTGGAGGTAGGGAAGGTAGGGATTCTCCACCACCATGATGATGGAAAGCTTTGAGCCCGTAAGCACACAGAGGCGGTTTGCCTCCTCAAGGGCCCGCTTTGAATGGTCGCTGAAGTCCACGGCGCAGAGAATCCGCTTTGGCGGCCGGCCTACACCTGTGGATTTCACCACATAGACATCGCCGGGAGCCTCGCGGGCGATCTGCTGGGCGGTACGGCCGAGGAACATCTCTTTTACGCCGCCGTGCCCCTGCCCGCCGATCATGATGGCCGTGGCCTTGAATACCTTCTGGGACTCAAGGATCTGGTCAGCCGGCCGTCCGCGGACGATCTTGAGGATCGGAACGACTTTCACAGCCTCTGGGTCGAACAGGTCCGCCTTCACCTTCTCGATATCGGCGTGAAGATAGCTGTGGATCGCCCCCTCGTTGGGGATGTGCGAACGGGAGAGCACGTTTTCGTACAGGCTCTCGTCAATGACGTGAAGAAGCTCGATTTCCACTTCGGTGCCGAACGGATACCCCTGCATGGCGAGCGCAAGGGCGCGCCGGGAGTACTGCGAGAAATCATAGGGAATGAGGATGCGTTTCATGGTTTTTCAGTCTCGCATGAAAAGGGTTCCCGGTCCATGATCCCGGTCAGCGGGCATCTCAGGCAAGGTGCTCCCGGAAAAAGGTTTTCGTTCGTTCCCAGGCCAGTTTCCCCTCGGGTGTGTTCCGGTCACGGCTTCTCAGGCCGTGGTGGCCCTCCGGGTAAAAGTGGAAGTCCAGTTTTTCTCCAAGCAGCCCCTTGAGCTGGTCCTGCTTCGACCGGGGGCAGAACAGGTCGTTCGGGACATAGTGCCCCTGCACGGTGTTCACCACTTGCCGGGCATCATCGGCCGGGATTCCCGCGCCGGTGAGCCCCAGGCTGTGGTGGTAGACCACGGGGGCCTTCAGTTCGGGCCGCCGGGCCAGATGCAGGATAAAACCTCCGGTGAGGCACATGCCGATGGCCCCGATTCTCTCCCGGTCCACCGTGTCGAGGGATTCCAGGTAGTCGAGCACATGGAAAATCTCCTTCAGGGCGGGATTGCCGGGACGGTTGTTGATCCCGGCGGCGGTGAAGAACTCCCGGATACAGAACCGGATTGCGCCCATTTCGGAATAGAGGTCGGGTACCAGGACGGCATAACCCATGCCGGCCAGCTCGCGGGCATCCCGGATGAGCGGGTCGATGACGCCAAAGATTTCCTGGAGGAACAGGATGCCGGGGGCGGGGTCATCCTTTGAGGCGGTCGCGGGACGGTAGAGGGTCGCGTTGATGGATCTTCCGTAGACGGCAATCCGGTGCTTCTCCTCAATGATACCAGGGGTGTTCGCGGGGGCTGCTTCAGGCATGGTGCAGTTTCCTTTTCTCAGGGGGTCTCCGCCGGAAACCCTATCCCGCCCTGCGGGCGGCGGAAAAACAGGGTGTTTTGGCAGTTTTACTTGACATTTGTCCTCATATATTATTTTGTATTACAAAA
>CAZSFB010000231.1:0-5297 GCA_964606035.1 uncultured bacterium
GATCTTCTGGACGTTCCGGTTCAGCCGGGTGTTGAATTTCCGTCGGAAATGATCCGCCAACATCGGGATGTCGGTAGTACGGTCGCGGAGCGGCGGCAAGTGAATGGGAACGACGTTCAAACGGTAGAACAGATCCTCCCGGAATCGTCCCTTCCGGACAGCCGCTTGCAGATCGTGGTTTGTGGCGGCCACCAGCCTCACATCGGTCTTCAATGTTTTTACGCTGCCGACACGTTCGAACTGCTGATCCTGGAGAACCCGGAGGAGCTTGACCTGCATTTCCAGCGGGATATCCCCGACTTCATCCAGAAAAAGCGTACCGCCATCCGCCAGTTCGAAGCGGCCTGGCTTTGACGTGACAGCTCCGGTGAAAGCCCCCTTTTCGTAGCCGAACAGTTCACTCTCCAGCAGGGTTGACGGGATAGCCGCGCAGTGGAGCTTGATCAGGGGCTTTCCGGCCCGGTCCGACCGGTCATGGATCAGTTGTGCGATCAGCTCCTTGCCGGTGCCGGACTCGCCGGTGATCAGGATCGTGGAAGGAGAGGCCGCCACCTTTTCAACCATCCGGAAGATTTCCTTCATGGCCGGATGTTCGCCGATGAGCGGCGGGTCAGATGCCTTCCGGTCGGGATCGACGACGTCGTCCTGTGCAACTTCCCAGGTGCGGAGCGCCTTGTCGATTACGCCGACGATCTCGCTCTTGTCGAACGGTTTGGACAGGTAGTCGAATGCACCCTGCTTGATCGCCTCGACAGCCGTATCCACGGTGCCGTGGGCGGTGAGCATCACGACCGGGAGTCTCGGCTGGAGCTGACGGACGCGGCGGAGAAGCTCAAGACCGTCCATTTCCGGCATCCTGAGATCGGTGATCAGGGCATGAAACTGGTCGGTCTTGAGCAGTTCGAGTGCCTTGGGCCCGCTCTCGGCCGTCTCAACGTCGTAGCCCTCGCTACCCAGAAGTGCGGACAGCACCTTCCGCATGTTGGGTTCGTCGTCGACAACCAGGATGCTGTAGTCGGAGGTTTCCATCTGCGGAGTCTTCATAACTGCCCCTGTGCCAGAGGGGAAGGGGGTCACTGGACTCTCCCGTCCCTTGCAGTCTGGGGCGGAATGGGGGGGGGAGTCTCCTCCGGGAGTGGTGGCACGTCAGCCGTTGCGATTGGCAGTGTGATGGTGAACTGGCTGCCTTCGCCTTCGCGCGAGCTGACATCAATGGAACCGCCATGGGCCTCGATCAGCCGTTCACAGACGGGAAGGCCAATCCCGGTCCCCTCGCGGCCTGTCGTGAAAAAGGGGGTGAACAGCTTATCCAGCGTTTCCGGGGACATTCCGACGCCGGTGTCGATGATCTGGAGGATGACGTTGCCGGAGGTTCCCGACGGTCCCGGCTGCCAGCGGGTCCGTAGCGTGATCTGGGCATTGATTCTGCCTTCCATCGCCCGGTAGGCGTTGCTGATCAGGTTCAACAGCACCTGTTTGATTTGCTCCGGGTCCAGATAGCCTGCGGGCAGGGCGTCAGCGAGGTCCAGGACAATCTTCACGTCTGGCCGGTCTCCGGCGAGAGTGACCTGGCGGACCGTCCGCTCCACCAGGCGGTTCAGGTCAACCGGTTCCAGCGCGGGCTTGGGTTCCCGGGCATAGGTGAGGAACTCGCTCACGACCCGGTTCAGCCGCTGTACTTCCTCGAGGATGATCGACAGAAACTCCCGGTTCTGTTCGGGCGAACTGCTGGTTTCCAGCACCTGCACGGCCCCCTTGATGGAACCCAGCGGGTTGCGGATCTCATGGGCAAGGCCGGCAGACATTTCCCCCAGTGCAGCCATGCGGGAACGGGCCCTGATCCTTTCGTTGGACCGGAAGTTTTCCAGCAGCATGCCCGCCTGCGTGGCGATGGTGCCGAGCAGCGTGATCTCATCCACGTCGAACCCCTCGACGGCCTTTTCGTCGCGTACGAAGATGATCCCCGCGATGGCATCTGGTGCGAGGATCGGTATCGCAAGTGAAGTATTCAACCGGTCCATTTCCGAGAGCATGTTATTGAGGTGGCCCTGGCGCGATCCGATGGCTCCCGTACGGAGCTCCTGTGTGATTTCTTCACGCGATATGGCGGTCCGGCTGGAGGTGATGCTGAATACCAGTTCCATCCGGTCCAGCACGGGCGGCAGGATGGATGCCTGTCGTCCGAAGCAGGCGTACAGGCCGAGCCGGTCCGTGCGGCGGTCGCGCAGATAGATGGCCAGGTCGGTGATCCGTTCAAGGCCCTTCAGGTGCCGGGACATGATGAGGGCAAGTTCCCGTGCGTCGGTGGCCCGGATCATTTCCTGGTTGAGGTGCGCAAGCACTTCCCGAAGTTCCCGCTTTGGACGCAGAAACAGGGTCGCAAAGCGGTCTTCCACGTATTTGTTCACGGGATCATAGATCACCATGATGATGATCGAGGCGATCATCGTATATAAAACCGTGACTCCGAACGAATCGACCCAGAATACCAGGATCCCGTAAACGGCTGAAAACACCGTGGCGATCGTCGCAATGATTCCGGCACGCACGACGATCTCCTGATATTCAAGAAGGCGGTAGTTCAGGATCGAGAGATAGATAAAATACGCGTAGACGCTGACAGCCATTGCGGAGAACCTGTGACGGCCGCCACTGGTCAGGAGAATGGCCAGATCGAGGACGGCGGCTGCCAGCACGACTAGCGACCCATTCCGCAGATATTTTAGCCGGGTGCGTTCGGCAGTATAGACCGGAACTTCACGTTCGCGGCGGTAGAGGATGTAGAAACAGTAAAGTATCGTGATACCCAGATAGAACTGCATGCCGTGTTCAAGGAACGGAATCCGGGCCACACCATCCCGGCTTTCGGAAGGCAGTATAATGGAAAGAATCCACACGAACGTGCTCGCGGTGGACATGGAACGGGTAGAGCGCCGCAGTGTCGGCATTTCCGAATAGAGGAAAATGCGGAGGAAGCGGATGGCGAGCGGCGGGACAAGGGCCGCGGCGATGACTTCGAGCCGGACCAGGAGTTCGGTTGCCGGGAACAGTCCATGCAGATAAGCAAAAAGGTTCCATAGAGCCAGGGCACCGGCGACATAGGCGAAGGTCCGGCGGGTATCGTTGCGCCGGTTCTGGAAAAACACGGCGAAAGACAGCGCTGTGAGCAGCACCATCGAGACAAGCGATATCTGGTTGGCGAGATTCATGCCGTTCCCGCTCAGGCTATCACGGCCCGCAGCGGGCGGAAACGCCTGTCACCGGCTGCACTCATAGAAACCGAGGACGATCAGGACCAGCATGATGCCGAGAAAGATGAAGGTGCCCTTGGATTCATTGATGTTGATCCTGCGCCATTTTTCCGGATGGCTCTTGAAGGGGACGAGATCAATGAAAAGCTGGTCCAGGCGGTCTTTTGCCTTCGGACCAACAGCCCTGCGGTAGGGGCTGATCCGGTCCTTCACGGCCTGCGCAGCTCCGCCGCACCGCCGGACAAAGACGGTCCGCAGGTCGTTGAGTTCCTGACTGTCATCCTCCACGAGCATGGCGTACATGCCGGCCCGCTCCGGGTCCCCCATCTGGACGAGCACCTCGATCAGGTGGTGGCGGAGTCCGTCGGCCGTCTCCGGCTCCTGGATGATTTGCAGGCGGCTTTCGAGTCTGCGGCGGGCAAGGGCCAGGTCACCCCGCTCCAGGTCGGCGCGCACACGGTCCTGGAGCGAGGGTTTCCGGCGGACTGCGGATTGGGCAGGATCGTTCACGTAGCCGGCCTTATCCGATCGTTTCGTACTTGGTAAAGAGGCCGTGAGTCACACAGTAGGCACGTATGCGGATGACATCGTTCTCAAATGGCTTTTGCGCATAGAGCCATGCGAAGAACTGGATTCCGTCGGGGCCGTAGAGGGTCTCTCCCGCCTTCGGGGCGAGGATATTCACGACCGAGGGTGCCGTCTTGCCGTCCCACAGTTCGATCCACGACCACCAGTGGTTGTGGACATGCGGGTGCTTGATGGGATTTACGAAGTCCACCATGGAGTCGGAGCGGTTGCCCGCGAGCTTCAGGTGCGGTTCGTGCTTGAGGATCATCTCGTCACTCCGGCGGCCGTTGGTATCCTCCCGGACCCGGTTGTATTCCAGATAGTTCGGGATCGCTTTTTCCCAAGCCGGGTCCGTGAAGTAGGGATGCTGCACTTCGGGGCCAGTGGTCTCGAGCCCTTCGTACTGTGTGCCGAGCAACGCTCCTTTGAGCGGCTTTCCGGACGTACCGGCCGACAGGGCGGCGCAGCCCGACTGGACGAGAACCGGGGTGATCGCCAGACCAGCGGCGGCATTTCTCAGAAACAGGCGTCGTTCCATGTTGTTAATAACCTCCTGGAATCAGATCGTTGGGCATTCCCAATAGCCAATTTCCCGGGGGAAGTCGCCCTGAATACCCCGTTGTTCTTCTCGACAGGAGTCCGCTGTCAACGCCCTTATCCGGCAAGGATAAAATAAAAATAAGTTCAATAATATCAGATAATTATACCAATCGATGCCCTTGCCCATGGGGCTGAACCTTGCCGCTCCCCGGGGCCGCACTAACAATTCCGCTGCCTTCGTGATGAAGGACCGGGATGGGCCCTGGAGGAGAACCGGGGCACCGCCGCCATCGCGGAAAAGCAACTGAACAGACGCTCTGAGTGGGCCGGACCTCCTGGAAACAGGCGTGACGGGCCACGTGGTGGAATGGGAAACAGGCCATGCGAGTCTATCTATCGGATCAGGCATTTGTCGCGCTGACGGTCGCGGCCGTTGAGGTGTACAAACGGGAATGCTTTGGTTACCTCATCGGTAACATGACTGACGATGCATGCCATGTGGATCTGGCGGTTCCACTGCAGTCGGCTGAACGCAAGTTTATGGAGGTTTCCGTACAGACCCACCGAGTCGAGCGGGTGGCTCAGCTCATGGACGAGTTCCACCGCTGGAAGAAGATCGGGGATTTTCACTCCCATCCCGATTACGCCGGACAGACCTGGGAGCCGATCCTGTCTGCCACAGACGTGGCGACGATGGGGAAAAAATTCGTCTCCATCGTCATCAGTCTGGTGGAGGCTCCCCGGCGATCACGCTGGAAATACGACCGCGGGGGGAATCTCACGGGTACGGTCGGCGGCTACCGGCTGAAGATCAGCGCCTACTACCGGGGAATTACCGCCGACAGTGTGCGGCAGGTGCCGATACTCTGTCCGTTTGCCCTTTCGTACCAGCATGATGTTGCGCTGATGGGTTCGTTTGCACGGGCTCGCCGCAGTCCC
>CAZSFB010000232.1:0-5263 GCA_964606035.1 uncultured bacterium
CTGCGACGAGACGCACAAGGTCATTCGGTCGTCTTCCGGGATCAGGACTGATTCAATAAACTCTCCGTCGTCCAGCCGGAACAGGAACTTCGTGGTCCCGTCTACGGACTGCTCGCGCCGGGCCTCGTCCGGCATCCGGATCTCCGCAAGATCTTCCAGCCCTTTCCGGAAATCCTTGGCAAGGTTGCTCATCTCCCCGAAGTCCGTCACGCCCCGGTCGTAGATCCAGAGCAAAAGCTGGCGGGCCCGGAACTTCTCCTTGCCAAGGGAGGCCAGAAAAGCCTCAAGGTCACCCGGCGAGAGGTCGAGCAGGTTTCTCCGGGCCGCCTTTGCGGCGGCTGGATCAGGGGTTTCCGCCAGTTCGTTCAGAAACGTGGCCTCCACCGCCTGCGGCGCGGATGCTGGAACAGGCTCGTTCAATAGTAGTGTCTCCTCGCCACCTTGCAGGGCAGCCTCTACCGCAACGATTTTGGCCATTTATCGCCGGAAAACAACCCCGGTAGCCCTCCATGCCACGACAGCGTTGCAGTCCCCCGGGATTGGCATTCCGGATGTCCCCAATTGCGTAATCTTCTTCGCACCTTACACGCCTTTTTTAGCCCGGCAGGAACCTTGACCGGCAAGTCAAACGGCGGTTATTGACGCGGGCCGTCGGCAGAGCTTTTTCCGGTTCCCTCCGGAGCTGCTGCGGCCGCCAAACCATCCTTAGCAGTAGAGAAAGAGACTCCACATGAGCATCGAGGCAAAGCTGAAAGTCCTGCGTGAACGCGAGGCGCAAGCCGAAGCTGGTGGCGGCAAGGACCGAATCGAAAAGCAGCACAAGGCGGGCAAGCTCACGGCCCGTGAGCGGATCGAATTCCTGTTCGATCCGGGGTCATTCGTGGAACTGGACAAGTTCGTCGTCCACGGCTGCGCCGATTTCGGCCTCGAAAAGGAGAAATATTACGGCGACGGCGTGATCACGGGCTATGGCCAGGTGAACGGACGTCTTACCTATGCTTTCTCGCAGGACTTTACCGTGTTTGGCGGCTCGCTCTCGGGTGCGTTCGCCCGGAAGGTCTGCAAGATCATGGACCTGGCGATGCAGAATGGTGCTCCGGTGATCGGCCTGAACGATTCAGGCGGAGCGCGCATCCAGGAGGGCGTGGATTCCCTCGGCGGCTACGGGGACATCTTTACACGGAACGTCCACGCTTCGGGCGTCGTGCCCCAGATCAGCGCCATCATGGGGCCCTGCGCCGGTGGTGCGGTCTACAGCCCGGCCATGACGGACTTCATTCTCATGACGGCAAAGTCGGCGTATATGTTCGTGACCGGACCGGACGTCATCAAGACCGTAACCCACGAAGAGGTCTCGAAAGAGGACCTCGGCGGCGCACGCCCGCACTCCACCCGTTCGGGTGTCTGCCACCTGACGGCGCCTGACGACAAGCAGCTCATTGCACTGACCCGCGAACTGCTGTCCTTCATGCCGCAGAACAACCGGGAAGACCCGCCTGTCAAGCCCACCAGGGACGACATCAGCCGCCAGACCCCCGAAATCATCGACTTGATCCCGCTTGAATCAAATATCCCGTATGACATGAAAAAGATCATCACGGCGGTGGTGGACGACGGCGAGTTCCTGGAAATCCAGCCCGACTATGCCCAGAATATCATCGTCGGGTTCGCCCGCGTGGGCGGCCGCCCGGTGGGCATCGTGGCGAACCAGCCCGACCACCAGGCCGGTGTGCTGGACATTAACTGCTCGATCAAGGGCGCCAGGTTCGTGCGCTTCTGCGATGCGTTCAACATCCCGCTCGTCACCTTCGTGGACGTCCCGGGCTTCCTGCCCGGAACGACGCAGGAATATGGCGGCATCATCAAGCACGGCGCGAAACTGCTGTATGCCTTCATCGAGGCGACAGTCCCCAAGATCACGATCATCACCCGCAAGTCCTACGGTGGCGCGTATGTCGTCATGGCGTCCAAGCACTCGCTGGCAGACCTGAACTACGCCTACCCGTCGGCCGAGATCGCCGTGATGGGTTCGGAAGGTGCGGTAAACATCATCTTCCGCGACGAACTGAAGAACGCCAAGGACCCGGTGGCCGAGAAGGCCCGGCTCGTGGCTGACTACCAGGACAAGTTCGCGAGCCCCTACAAGGCGGCCGAAAAAGGTTTCATCGACGAGATCATCCACCCCGAGGAGACCCGCAAGAAGATCGCACAAGGCCTTGAGATGCTGAAGAACAAGGTCCGGGTGAACCCGGCCAAGAAGCACGGGAACATCCCCCTCTGACCTCCATCGAAGGACCGGCAACACAATCATGAGCAAGAAAATCAAGAAACTGCTTGTCGCCAACCGCGGCGAGATCGCCATCCGGGTGATCCGGGCTGCCCGCGACCTCGGCATACCGACCGTGGCCGTCTATTCCGACATCGACCGCACATCACTGCACGTGCGCATGGCGGACGAGGCCTACCACATCGGTCCGACCGAGAGCGCCCAGAGCTATCTCCGCGCGGACAAGATTATTGACGTGATGAAGAAGTCCGGCGCCAATGCCGTGCATCCGGGCTACGGCTTCCTCTCCGAGCGAACCCACTTCGCCCGCGAGGTGATTGCCGCCGGGATGATCTGGGTGGGCCCTCCCCCCGATGCCATTGATGCCATGGGTTCCAAAACCGCCGCGCGCCAGCAGGCGACAAAAGGCGGCGTTCCGGTGGTCCCCGGCGACAAGGAAGCCATCAAGGACTACGAGGACGCCAAAAAGACAGCGAAGAATGTGGGCTACCCGATCATGGTAAAGGCCGTGAACGGCGGAGGCGGCAAGGGGATGCGCGTCGTCCGGTCTGAAGACGAGCTGAAGAGCGCCCTCTCGCTCGCGCAGGCGGAGGCCCAGAGTTTCTTTGGCGACAGCTCGGTCTACATCGAGAAGTTCATCGAGAACCCACGCCACATCGAGATCCAGATCATTTTCGACGAGCACGGCAACGGTGTGCACCTGTTCGAGCGTGAATGCTCGCTGCAACGCCGCCACCAGAAAGTGGTGGAAGAGTGCCCCTCGCCGTTCGTCCGGCCTGAAGTGGCCGAGAAGATGGGCCAGGATGCGCTGAAAGCCGGCCGGGCCGTGGGTTACACGAACGCTGGAACGGTGGAGTTCATCATGGACCCCCACCAGAACTACTACTTCCTGGAAATGAATACCCGCATCCAGGTGGAACACCCGGTGACGGAGATGGTCACCGGAGTAGACCTCGTGAAGACGCAGCTTCTCGTCGCCCAGGGGATGAAGCTTCCCTTCACACAGGATGACGTCAGAAAACGCGGACACGCCATCGAGTGCCGCATCTACGCCGAGGACCCGGGTAACAACTACATGCCGTCACCGGGGCTCATCACCTACCTCCAGAATCCGGAAGGTCCCGGTGTCCGCGTGGACGGCGGTGTTTACGAAGGCTGGGAAGTCCCAATGTCCTATGACCCGATGATCGCCAAGCTGATCACCTGGGGTGCAGACCGGGACGAGGCGATCCGCCGCATGCGGCGGGCGCTGCTCGAATACAAGATCGGCGGGATCACAACGAACATGCCGTTTCACCTGGCCGTGCTGGATCACCCCGATTTTCAGTCCGCCAGTTTCCACACGCACTGGCTCGACACGGTGTTCAAGTGGAAGCCGGCCGCCACACCCGAAGCGGAGCGAAACCTCGCGCTGGCGGCGGTTGCACTGGCAAAAGCCGGAAACGCCGCCTCCGGCGATACTGCGGCTCCGGCGGCCTCTGATGCGAGCCTCTGGAAGCTGGCGGCCCGCGCTGCCCAGCTCCGGCGGTACTGATTCACGGAAAGCCCGAAGGAACTCCAGACGATGAACCTTGAGATTGAATGGAATGGCAAAAAAGTACCGGTTCGGCTCAGGCCAACTGGTAACGGCCAGTATGAGCTGATGGTGAACGGCGAGTCGAAGACCGTCGATGTCCGCCCACTGGGCCGCAACCAGTTTCACCTGATCCTGGACGGGAAGAGCTATGATGTGCAGGCGACCGCCTCGGACTCCGAGGTGATCCTGGCCCGCATGGGCGGGAATCTGACGCTCAAAACCCCGGATGAACGCCGGTGGTCCGGCAGTGCGGGCGGCGGTGGAGCCTCGGACGGGACAATCGCGGCACCGATGCCCGGCAAGGTCGTCAAGTACCAGGTGAAGGCCGGGGAAAAGGTGAAGGCCGGTCAGGGGATTGTCGTTGTTGAAGCCATGAAGATGCAGAACGAGCTGAAAAGCCCCGTAAATGGCACCGTTGTGAAACTCGGCCCCGCTGAAGGTACAGCGGTCGAGAACGGGACACTGCTTCTCAAGATTGACCCAGACCCGGCCGGGGAAAGCGCGTAAAAATCCCTGCAGGCTCTTTTACATCTTGGGGAAACGGCTGCCGAATCAGCTGTTTCCCTTTTAATTTCAGGTAGTTAATCCATTTTCGCTGCCGGATTGTTGCAAATCGGCCCGGTTTTACTACATTCGGGCCCCATGGACTCCCATAAAGGCGGCATGAATACATGCCGCCCCGAGAGAAAGAGAAGTCCCAAAGGAAGACCAATGAAGAAGCTATCGTCCCTGACCCTGCTGAGTGTTCTTGGTGCTGCCGTGATTGCACTGCCCGGCTGCCCGCCGAAGTCCGAAGAGGCTGCTCCCCAGCCTGCTGCGCCGACTCCTCCCCCGCCTCCGCCCCCGGCACCAGCGGCTGAAGCCGCTCCGGCCGAAGGCCAGGCTGCTCCGGCCGAAGGCCAGGCTGCTCCGGCTGAAGGCCAGGCCGCTCCGGCTGAAGGCCAGGCCGCTCCGGCCGAAGGCCAGGCCGCTCCGGCTGCCCAGTAAGCCGTAGCGCTATCTGTCGCAATGACAGAAGAACCCGGCTCCGAAAGGGGCCGGGTTCTTTATTTCCTTCCGGATACTCAGCCGGCCTGGAGCGGACAGAAGGCGTCCGAGTCCACGGGCGCGTGGATCGTCGGGTTATCGCCACAGACGGCGCAGGACGGGTTCCGGGGAACTGGGACCTCCCGGAAACGGGCGGGGATGGCGTCGTAGGTGAGAAGCCTCCCGAAAAGCGGCTCGCCCTCGCCGCCAAGGATCTTCAGGGCTTCCGTGGCCTGGAGTGTCCCGATCAGCCCCGCGACGACGCCAAGGACCCCGGCCTCTGCACAGGACGGGATTTCGCCCGGTGGCGGGGGGGCCTCGAACAGGCACCGGTAGCAGGCGCATTTACCCGGCTCCACCGACATGAGCTGTCC
>CAZSFB010000233.1:0-4537 GCA_964606035.1 uncultured bacterium
CTATCAGCGCGCCGACATCCAGCTCCAGACCGACGACAAGACCAAGGACCTGGTCCAAAATGAGCTTCTGGAAAAACTTGCGTTCAAATTTGAACTCCCTGTCAAAAAGCTGAACCCCGCCTGAAATTCCGCCACTAGTCATTTCAATGGGTTAACTGATACCACCCGCCAGAAGACCCTCCGGCCTGTATTTTGCATTAAAGGCACCACGAAGGGCTCATTCATTTTGGAATGTACCGAGTGAGGGCATGTTGGAGGAAGGAGATGGCGAAATGGCCGCAGCTGGACTGAATCGCAAGTTGGCCGATCAACGCCGTGCACAGCGCGTCAAAGCGCGCCTGAAGGTTCACTTTAAGACTCCCCGTGCCTTTATACAGGAATATACCGCCAATATCTCCAAGGGCGGCATCTTCATTGAATCAGATCTTCTGCTGGACCGTGAAGACCCGGTGGAGGTCATCGTGTGTCTGCCCCATACCAACCGCGAAATCCGGCTGAATGGCCGCGTCGCCTGGGTGCTGACAAAGGACCAGGCCACTTCCGTCAAACGTAAACCGGGACTCGGCCTCGAAATCGTGAACCTCCCCAATGAAGACCGCGAGCTGTTCGAACTTTATATTGACCGGATCACAGAGTCCGGCCCTATCGACGAATAGCCACGGATACCGGAGTCTCCGGAAACAATAAATACGGCGGCCACGGCGACCGCCGTTAATCTTTGAGTTTTCTCAGGATCGCCTGTGCGAGTGGCGCGTTCGGATGGTTGGGCGCGAGTTTCAGAAACCGTTCATAGGACTGGATTGCCTGCCGGTTTTTCCGGGCCGACGAGTAAAGCTGCCCAAGATAGTAGTGGGCCTCGGCGTTCCGGTCATCAAGCATCGCGGCGTTCGCGAACGCCGTGAGCGCTTTCCCGCTGTCGTCCGCCTGGATCGCCGCGACGCCGAAATCGAACCAGAGTTTTCCGTCGTTCTGGTTCTCCGCGCACGCCTTCGCCAGGAGATCAGTCGCCTTGCGGAACTGGTTCTTCCGGAGTGCCGCCCGGCCAAGGGCCGCGTAATCTGGTTTTGCATCCGCAGGTTCTATCGCTTTGGGGACCGTGGCGACAGGTGCCCCGGCCGTCTGCTGGGCCAAGCCCGAAAGACGGCGCGCAATTTCCTCAAGCTCCGGACGGGTACGGTCAAGAGAGCGGGCCTGCTCGTATGCTATACGGGCTGCGGGCAGGTCTCCCCGTTCCAGCAGCACCATTGCCTTAAGCGCCTGCAGCCAAGCCTGAAGTACCGTGTTATCCCTTACACCATCGCGGGCAAGCAGTTTCCCGATCTCCAGAAAAGCTGTCTCGTACTCCCGGATGACCTTCACCTGGAGATCCGCCCTTTCCACCGCCGCCCTTGGGTCAGACGGATCTGACTGCTCCGCCAGTGCCAGTTCGGCCTGGGCACCGGAGGTGTCCTGGGCCTTTCGCTTGCTGCGGGCGAGGATGAGCCGGGCCGGGCTGTGCTGCGGGTTCACGCGAACGATCTGGGCCGCCCAGGTCCCGGCCCTGAGGTCGTCCCCTGATCGGTCATACAGCCAGGCCAGCACGAACGGAGCCATGATCTCGTCAGGCGCACGGTTGGCGAGCGGGCCGATTGCCTGGGCGGCCGCCTCAAGCTGACCGAGCCGCCCGAGCGCAAACCCCCGGATAATGGACGCGCGATCACGGCCCCTGGCCTCAATGGACGGGTCGGATTCCAGTGTGGCCGCAAGCTGGCGTGCCACCTCGTTACGCTCCCGGTAGACTTCCAGTTCCGCCAGAACGATCCGCCCTTCGGCAGACTCCCTGGCCGCTTTCATGAGCCGCTCAAAACTCAGCACCCCCTGGGTCACCATGCGGTTATCATCGAGCAGGAATCCGAGCCTCGCCGTGGCAAGCGCGTGGCGGAGTCCTGCCTCGGAATCCGCAGCCGCACCAGCGCGGTCGATCTGCTGGATCACTGCTCTCAGATCCGGCGGAGCATAGGTCCGCAGCAACTGGTCCAGCGATTCGGTATCCACGGCACTGCCTGTGCCCGCGGCACTGTCCACCGGACCATGCACACCGGACACCCGGTCCAGCATTGGTTTCAGATAACCGGTCCAGATGAAAGTACCCGCACCAGCGACAACGAGCAGCGTCACCACGACGCTCACCGTCACGGCGACAATGACCGGCTTGTGCGCGATGCCACCATCACCGTCCAGCGTTACTTCACCGGAATCGTCTGTCTCCTCGGCAGCAGGGCCCCCCGTCGTTGCGGCTTTCGCCGTGGCCGTTACCGGTTCGACAGGGGCCGAAGCGGAGGGAGGAGGTGTTGCGGGAGGCGGCAGGGAAGCGGCCGGTCTTGATTTCGCCGGTGACGGGGGCTGACTTTTCGCCGGGGCGGCCGGTTTCGCGGCGATCGCGTCGGCGGCCGCCGGTGCCGGAACCGCCCGCAGGTGGCGGCTCCTTGGCTGCGTCGTCTCCGGGGCTTCGAACTCCAGGTCCTCGTCACCGACGTCCGATTCCACCGCCGACACCTCGTCAAACATCTCATTGATGCGCGACTGCGACAACGGTGATTCGGCCTCCCTCGGGACCTCACGGGAAGGCGGAGGCACCGGCGGACGCGAGACCACAGCCGGGGGCGCGGGAACCGGGGCCGGCATCGAATAGGGCGGCTGGGTCTTCTCGCCCGGCTTGAGCGGCGGTGTCTGGACCAGTTCCGGTTCCTCAATCTCGATCTCGATCCCCTCGGAGGAGGCGGATTCGATACCGGGCTTGCCTTTTCCTGGAGGGGCTTCGGCCTGCGGACCTGATGGCGGGTCCCCCGGACCGTCGGGAACCACCTTGGCCATTGTTTCCGCCGGGTTGGGTCCGCGCATGGTGATCGACCCATCGGGCTGCACCATCGTGTTGGAGCTTTCCTGCTCAAGTTCCTTCAGGAGCCCCTGGAAGTAGAACTTTGAAATGATGTTCAGTGCCGGGAGATCATCCAGTCCACAGACATCGGCCACGTCCAGAATCGTCCGCTTGCCATTGAAAAGCTGAATAATCTCCCCCGCCCGGCTCGGGAAACCTTCGGGGTACTGGTCGAGGAGTTCCTGCGGATCCAGGATCAGGACGGAATCCAGCGGGGGGAGCTGTTCAGCCAGCCGCTCGAACTCGTCCAGCCGCCGCATTCCTTCCATGATGAGCCCCTGCGTCGAGAGCTCGATGGTCTCCGCCCGGTCCACGGGCTTGAAATCAATCTTGAAGGTACCGTCGTTCCAAGTGAGTAACCGGTAGACCGCTCGCGGACCGGTGAGATTTCCGCAGCTCGCGTCAATGATCCTGCCATTCTGGACATACATGACTCCGCTTCGCGGACCGGAGGTGAGCAGTATCTGGCCGGTTTTCCGGCCGATCTCGATGGTCTGAAGCAGGTCCACCACGCCAAGGTCGGAAAGCGACCCCTGGAACATGTTCTGCTGATCGACCTTCTCGAGTGACTCCTTTTCCTTCTTCTGGAGCAGGAGCCGGACACGGGCAATGAGCTCGCGGATATAGATCGGTTTTGTGAGATAATCATCGACACCGAGCTCCAGGCCGCGTACCTTGTCCTCCACCGACCGCTGCGAGGTGAGGAAGATGAATGGGATCATGGAGAGCTTCGGGTCGTCCTTCACCCGCTGACAGAACTGGTAGCCATTCATCTTCGGCATCTTCACGTCCGAGATGATCAGTTCCGGCACACTGACGGCAACCTTCTCAAGGGCGTCGATGCCATTAGCAGCCGTCGTGACCGAGAATCCCGCCTTCTTCAGCGAGATCTCCAGAACCCGGAGGCTCTTCTGGTCATCATCGACGATGAGAATGTGCTGCTTGGCCATTCAACTTCCGCCGGCAGGTCATGCCGGACACCTCGCCAATTTAATCAGTTCCGTCCGCGGTCACGGAACCGGGGGCCGTTGCGCCCGGCGCCGGGACGGACCTTGGGAACCGGCGGCCGCCGCAACGCACGTGCTGGTGGCGGTTCATACCCCTGCTGGCGCGCATCCACAAGCGTGACCGGAATCACATCATCCATCGTTCGCACCGGAACAATCTTAAACGATTTCAGCAGGCTCGGGGGAATGTCAACCAGGTCTTTCTGGTTCTGCCAGGGGATCACTACCGTGGCCGCCCCCACGCGGCGTGCGGCCAGGAACTTCTCCTTGAGCCCGCCGATGGGGAGCACTTTCCCTCGGAGAGTGATCTCGCCGGTCATGGCAACCTTCTTGCGCACCTTCCGGCCGGTCAGGACAGAAAGCAGCGCCGTGGCGATGGCAATGCCCGCGGAGGGACCATCCTTGGGGATAGCTCCCTCCGGCGCATGCACGTGAATCTCGTTGGTCTCAAGGAAACTCTGCGGGACACCGAGATCGCTCCGGGTGCGGACATAGGAAAGGGCCGTATTGGCGCTTTCCTTCATCACCTCGCCCAGATGGCCCGAGAGAATCAGGCCGCGCTTTCCGGGGTGAGTCTGCGCCTCGATATAAAGCGGTTCGCCTCCGTGTGGAG
>CAZSFB010000233.1:4547-5255 GCA_964606035.1 uncultured bacterium
GTACTTGCGCACATGCGACAGGGCGATCCGCGCGCTTTCCACCATCACTTCACCCATTTGCCCCGTGAGCCGGAGCTCACCTTTGCCTTCGAGCGCGACCGCTTCAATGAAAAGAATATCGCCTCCGTGCGGAGTCCAGGCAAGTCCCGTTGCAATTCCCACTTCGTCCTCGGGCGGCTCCAGGTGGGTCTCGTGGCGTACCGGGCCGAGCAGCTTCTCCACCCGCGCCTTCGTCAGGATGAATGAGGGTTTCTTCCCTTCGGCGATGGGAAGCGCGATCTTGCGGCAGAGGGAGCCTATTTCGCGGTCCAAGTTACGAAGTCCAGATTCGCGTGTGTAGCCGCTGATGAGAAACCGGAGCGCCTCGTCACCCATCCGGACCGATCCGGCCGGAAGGCCATTGGCCTCGACCTGTTTTGGAATCAGGTACTGCCGCGCAATGTGAACCTTCTCCTCCTCGGAATAGCCTGACAGCTCCACCACCTCCATACGGTCCAGAAGCGGAGCTGGAATGGTACTGGTATCGTTCGCCGTGGCGATAAAGAACACCCGCTGCAGATCAAACGGGATTCCCAGGAAGTGGTCCGTGAAAGTGGCATTCTGTTCCGGGTCCAGCACCTCGAGAAGTGCTGACGAGGGGTCCCCGCGGAAGTCGCTGCCCACCTTGTCAATCTCGTCCAGCATGAATACCGGATTGTTCACACCCAC
>CAZSFB010000234.1:0-5245 GCA_964606035.1 uncultured bacterium
CGGACGGGCAGGATCGGGCATTCAGCAGGCGCAGAGTCGTCGCCGTTGGCTTCGTCGTGCTGGTCGTTGTGGTGGGCGCCGTTGTGGCGACCGGTGCGCTGGGTGGCTCGGGCGGGGAGATCTCCCGCCCGTGGACCTCGGCCGTGGTCTCCGGGGACGGGCGCACGCTGACGCTGATGGTCGAGCCCCCGGGCGACCCTGGCGGACCGGGCGGAAACGGTCTGGGGGAAAAAACTGCGGCATCACCTGTTCCCGCTCGAATGGGAAGGCATGGTTCAGGGTTCCGTTCCGGTTCGCATCTCAGGGCTTTTGTCGGGGCCACTTCAATCAAGTGCATCTGCCCGGAGTATCTTCCTCCTGGTGAACGGCCGGGCGATCCGGGACCGGGCACTGAACGCTGCCGTGACGCAGGCCTACCGGGAAGTTCTGGTCGAGGCCCGGTATCCCTATGCCGTCATCCGGATCGAGATTGATCCGGAACGGGTGGATGTGAATGTTCATCCGTCGAAAACGGAAGTCCGCTTCCAGGATCCCGGAGCCATGTTCTCGGCGGTTCACCGTGCCGTGAGATCGTTCGTCGAGGTGACGCCCTGGAATATCGACGGTCAGAAGCCGCTTCCCATATCGCCATGGAAGCGCAGGCCGGAGAATGAACGGTATGTATCGCCGGAACCGGTCCCGGTGCTGCAACTTGGGGACGGGTTTGCGGCGGTAGCCTATGCGAGGCGCGGCGGCCCAGTGGCCCAGCCGGTGGCCACGGAAGCGATGGAACCTGCTCGAGTCCCGCCGCTTGCAGCGGTCCCTGCGGAGCCGCCAGCCGGGTCTACCGGCCGTTTTTCGGCGATGGATGTGATTGGTCAGTTCCGGAATGAGTTCCTTTTGTGCCAGGACAGCAGCTCCCTGATTGTCATTGACCAGCACGCTGCCATGGAACGCGTCGCCTATGAACGGCTTCGGGAACGGTTCGATCCGGACGCCCGACCGGTCATGCGGCAGGCATTGCTGGTACCTGATGCGGTTGAACTGACCCGGGCGGAAGTCGCTGCCGTAACCGAGGGGCGCGACGTGCTCGAAAAGACCGGTTTCGAGTACGAGCCTTTCGGTCCGACGACGGTACTGCTCCGCGCCGTGCCGGCAATTTTCGGCAGACGCCAGCCGTCGCGGCTTTTCGCCGAGATCGCGGCGGACCTTGCGGATGACCGGATCCGGGGATCTGACCGGGAAGCCATTGAAAGATTATGCGCGCGGATGGCCTGCCATGCGGTTATCCGTGGCCCGCGCCCGCTGGCTCCTGAGGAAGCCAGGGCGCTGCTGGCGGAAATGGACTCGGTTGATTTCGGAGCATTCTGCCCTCACGGACGGCCCGTCTTTTTCGAGTTACCGGCCGTCGAGATCGAAAGACGTTTCGGCAAGAAGGTGTGAACGGTCCGTTGCCAGTTCCGCGAGCATTAATATTGTCCGGTCCCACGGCCGGAGGTAAGTCCGCCCTGGCGATGGCCGTGGCAAGGGCTGCCAGAGCCGGCAGGCGCAGGCCGGTGGAGATCGTTTCGGCCGATTCCGTCCAGGTCTACCGGGGGTTCGACATCGGATCGAACAAGCCCCCTGCAGCGGAGCAGGCGGAAGTTCCTCACCATCTCATTGATATCCGGGACCCGGTTCTGGGGAAAAGTTCCCGGTATACGGCAGCTGATTTCCTGAAAGATGCGGCGGATGCGATCCGGTCCATTCATGACCGGGGAGCGTTTCCCCTGGTGGTTGGCGGGACCGGACTCTATCTCCGGGCACTTCTTCATGGACTGTCTGGGGCTCCGCCGGTGCCCGCCGGGATTCTGCTTGAACTGGAATCCGAGTCAGATCAGCCGGGCGGCATGGAAACACTCCGGTCTGAGCTGGAATCGACCGATCCTGTGACAGCGAAGATTATCACCCCGGGTGACCGCCGGAGAATGATCCGCGCCATCGGGGTGCGCCGCGCCACGGGGAAGTCCCTCGGTGAGTGGAATGCCGAACATGGTTTTCGCGAAAAGCCGGTGGATGCCACCGTATGGGTAATTTCTCCCGCCCGGGAGGAACTTCACCGGCGGATCAATGTCCGGACCGCCTCGATGACCGGTGCCGGATGGATCGGGGAGGTCCGGGAACTTCTGGCAAGCGGGGTGCCTGAGGATGCGCCCCCTTTTGAGGCCATTGGATACCGGCAGATGCTTGAACATGTGACAGGCCGGGCATTTCCGGAAAGAGATGAGCTTGAAGCCGAGATCGCGCTCCGGACCCGCCAGTATGCCAAGCAGCAGCTTACCTGGTGGAGATCAGAGGCCGATGTGCGCTGGATAGACCCGCAGGTTGTCCCGGAGGCGGAACTGGTGGAGTCCGCTCTCAGGGAAATGGACCGGTAAACCGTCCGGGGATAGACAGGCTTCCCTCTCCGCAGTAGGCTCCCGCCATCTGACTGATACTGGAGCAAGAACGTGCCCAAGCGATCCCCGAAATCCCCCAGAACCGCCGCGACCGGAAAAAAAGGCGACAGGCTGTCGTCAAAACTGGGTGCGCTCCGGCAGCAGATCGATTCCGTCGATGACCAGATCCTGAAACTTCTCAATGAGCGTGGCCGGATTGCCCAGAAGGTTGGGGATCTGAAGCGGGACTCCATGTCCCATATCCATGTGCCGGAGCGGGAGCGGGCAGTCCTGGACCGGCTGGCACGCCAGAACCCTGGCCCGCTGTCCAGCCGTGCGATAGAGGCTATTTACCGGGAGATCTTTTCCGCGGCCATCGCCCTGGAACGGGAAATCCGGGTGGCATATCTGGGCCCGGCCGGTACATTTTCACATCTGGCTGCGCTCAGGTATTTCGGGTCGTCAGCGGGCTATCATCCTCAGCCTTCCATTGATGAAGTGTTCAAGGCCGTCGAGCAGCAGAGAGCCGACTACGGGCTTGTGCCGCTCGAAAACTCCATTGAGGGAACCGTCACCTTCACGTTTGACCGGTTCATAGACACCTCGGTGAAGATCTGTGCCGAGAGTTACGTGGAGGTTCACCAGCACCTCCTGTCGAAGTCCGGCGACCTGAAGAAGGTGAAACGGGTATATGCGTTCTCCCAGCCATACGCCCAGGTACGCCAGTGGCTGGCCAAAAACCTGCCAGCTGCACAGGTTTTACCGGCATCGAGTACGGCTCATTCGGCCGAACTTGCGGCGAAAGATCCCGGCGGGGCCGCGATTGCGAGCGAGCTCGCGGCGGAGTTCTACAAGCTGAAATATGCTGCCCGGCGGATCGAGGACGTGAGTCACAACGAGACGCGCTTCGCGGTGATTGGCCTGCAGGAGACCCGTCCGACCGGGAGGGACAAGACAAGCATTGTCTGTTCGGTGAAGGACGAGCCGGGGATCCTTTACAAGCTGCTCGCCCACGCTGCGGCGTCAAAGATCAACCTTTCGAAGATCGAGAGCCGTCCCTCCAGGATCCGCAAATGGGAGTCGGTATTCTTCTTCGACCTGGAAGGCCACGCGCAAGAACCGGGGGTTGCCAAAATACTCCAGCAGATGCGATCCCACTGCCAGCTTTTCAGGATTCTTGGCAGCTATCCAGCCGCCCGCTGAGGGTGGTTTGCCCGGCAGGTGGGGCCATGCTACGCGAGCATGCCCGTGCTGAAATGCAGGCGGGAGCAAGCGTTCCGGCGTGATTCAAATCTCCAGACATATCAGCGAGTTACTCCCCTATGTGCCCGGCAAACCCATTGAGGAGCTGGAGCGCGAGCTGGGGATATCCGATATCATCAAGCTGGCGTCGAATGAGAACCCGCTGGGGCCTTCGCCAATGGCTATTGATGCCGCCCGGACAGTTCTGGCGGACGCGCACCGTTACCCGGACGGGTCAGGATTCCGGCTGAAGGCCCGGCTCGCCGAACTTCATGGAGTGAAGCCGTCGCAAATCCTGCTCGGAAATGGTTCCAACGATGTAATCGAAATCGCAGCCCGCACCCTGCTCGGACCCGGAGCTTCTGCCGTGATGTTCCGCCACGCATTTGTGGTGTACCCACTGGTGACAAAAGCCACTGGGGCCGAGATCATCGAGATTCCGGTGGATGATCCGGTAACTTTCGATCAGCCGCTGGATCGTGCGCTGGCCGCGGTCCGGACCGATACGCGGATCGTGTTTCTGGCCAATCCGAACAATCCCACCGGCTCCCTCGTGAAGCGGACGGACTTTGAGAGATTCGTGGACCGCCTTCCGGACCATGTGCTCCTGCTGCTGGATGAGGCCTATGCCGAATACGTCACCGATCCGGAATACCCCGATCCGTGGGAGAGTATCCGCCGGGGCCGCGACAATATTTTTGTGACCCGGACCTTTTCGAAAATTTATGGCCTTGCCGGGTTTCGCTCTGGATATGGTGTTGGGAGCGAACGCCTGGTGAGCTTCTTCGAGCGTGTCCGCCAGCCGTTCAACGTGAATTCGCTGGCCCTTGCGGCTTCACTGGCGGCACTCGATGACACCGATTTTGTCCGCCGCTCCCGTGAACTGAATGCCCGCGGGCTCCAGATGTTCCGTGACAAGCTCGGCAAACTCGGGCTGACAGTGACTCCGTCGTGGGCTAATTTCGTGCTTGTAAGGGTTCCAAAGGCCCCCGGGGCGATCTATGAAGCGCTGCTCCGCGAAGGCGTGATTGTGCGGCCGGTTGGCGTCTATGGTCTTGGCCAGCACCTTCGGATCAGTGTGGGGGATACGGACGAGAATATCCGCTGCCTGAAGGCCATCGAGGAGGTCCTGAAGCATGTTTGACCGGACACTCATCGTCGGGGTGGGGCTCATGGGCGGTTCCCTCGGTATGGCCATGAAGCAGCGTGGCCTTTCGAGAGCGGTTGTGGGGCTCGGCCGGTCGGCGGAAAAGCTGAAGAAGGCGAAGGCCCTCGGGGCGATTGACGAATTTGGCACGTCCATTGATGAGGTCGCCGACGGCTGTGACTTTGTGGTGCTCTGCACACCGGTCGAGACTATCCGGGACCTTGCCTTCGATGTGGCGAGTGACCGGGTGTTCCCTGGCTGCATCTTTACGGATGTCGGTTCTGTCAAAGGCGGCCTCTGTGAATATCTCGACAAGCGCATGCCTGCGCATACGCCCTGGGTCGGGTCGCACCCCATCGCAGGTGCAGCCGATGCCGGAGTGGAGTTCGCCCGGGCAGACCTTTTCGACGGTCATGTCTGCATAGTCACGCCGACCGCCACCACCGATGTGACAGCCAAG
>CAZSFB010000235.1:0-5244 GCA_964606035.1 uncultured bacterium
CCCGACCCGGCCTTTGGAACGCTTACAGAAAGCCAGCCCGCTGTGGCCGGATACTTCCCGGCGAGCCTGTCACTCGTTTCCCAGCTTCAGAGCGGCTCATACCTGGTTCTCGACATGGGACCGTCGCCTTGCGAATGGATTCAGGGCCGGGCCTCTCGCACCGCAGACGCCTGGCTCGATGTGGGTGGTCCCTACCGGCCGGCAATGCTCGTCTGGCTTTCGGCGTCACCGCTCACACTGGACCGTCTGGTCATGAATGCACTCCCCGGTGCCGGTTCCATTGGTTCCGGCCGCTTCCCGATCAATGCGGGGAGTGACGGTTCACTCTACCGCTACGTGATGATTGCGCTGGTAGACCCATCCCCGGCCCGGATCGATGCCGTCGAGCGTGTACAGAACGACACGGTCCCGCCGGAAACTTACACACCATATGTGATTCTCCGCGAAGGGGGCGTTGCACAGGCCAACGGCCGGGATGCTTCCATTTCAATGTCCGGAGACGATACCCTGAACAGCTCCGATCCGCTTGGCCGTATAGGAAACTTCGAGGTCGCCCTTTTCAACCTCACCACTGGCATGGATGGCCCGGCGGATACTGTTCTTTCCGTCAACGGGTTTTACGCCGAGACAGAGTTCACAGACCTGGATGACGGTGACCACGAGCTCGTGGTCACCGCGGTGGACCTGTTCGAAAATGCGGATCCAACTCCGGCCACCGCCACATTCCGGGTGGATTCCACTGGGCCCGAAATCTCGGCGATCCAGATTTCTCCATCCGCCGCCGTGATCCCCACAGGTGGATCCTACGAACTCGCCGTCAGCGCGATGGTCGAGGACGGCCTTTCAGAAATCACGATCGTTGAAGGCTCACTGCTTGGGCCCGGAGGTCCTTACTCGTTCTCCCTGTCGCTGATGAGCGAAAACAACTGGACCGGAACAGTCACGGGACTGGAACTGGCGGGCTCCTACACAGTGGATATTTCGGCCTACGATGACCGGGGCAACCTTTCTGTCCTCAATGGCGGGAGCGCACTGTTGACAGCCAACCTGCCGCCGGTAGTCCAGCCCGGTTCCAGCTTCTCCGCCCCTGAGCTTTCCCTGGTCACCCTGGACGCGAGCGGCACCATTGATCCCGAGGGGAACTCAGTCACCTTCATGTGGGAGCAGATTTCCGGCCCCGCGGTCACGCTTCAGGGCTCGGGGGTATCGGTTTCATTCTTCGCTCCGGAAATTTTCACTAACACGCCGCTACCACTGACATTCCAGGTAACGGCGACCGACAGTGAGGGCGCTTCCGCCGCAGGGGGCCTCACTGTGACGGTAACAAACATCAACGAACCGCCCGTCGTCAATGCAGGCATGGACGTGACCATCCCCGACTCCGGAATCCACTTCCTCGCCGGCGCGGCTATCGATCCGGAAGGGGATACTCCGACTCTGCTCTGGGCCCAGCTTTCCGGCCCGGCTGTTTCGCTATCAGGGACGACGACCACTTCCCCGTCATTCTCGCCTCCCAGCGCAGCCGGAGGTGACGTTACGCTGGTGTTCCAGCTTGCGGCCACCGATTCGCTCCTTGCCAGCGGCACCGATACCATCACGATCATCGTATCGGTCGTCGACAAGCCGCCGGTAGCCATTGCCGGGAACGACCAAAATGTGTTCGACACCGCTCCGCTCTTCCTCGACGGGTCTGCGTCCTATGACCCCGAAGGTGGCGGAGTTTCCTATCTCTGGTCGCTCATCGCCGGGAACTCGGCCCATCTTCCCGGCTGGGCTGCCCTGAACAAGACCACTGCGACACTCTCCCTGCCACAGATAACTGCAGGCATGGATGAGACATTCACGTTCCAGCTTCAGGTCCGGGACGGTATCAACCAGACCCACACCGACACAGTGAATGTGAACGTGAAGCGGCTCTGTATCCAGGTTCTGAGCCTCACTTCGTCGGCAAAGCCGGCAGGCAGCGTCATCGACCAGGCAGTAGACGGAGACCGGCAGTTTGTGTTGTTCGACGGCAACTCGACCCTGTTTTCCCGGGATTGGCAGGGAGGCAGCCGTGGAGAGTTTGCGCTGGCTGGCGGTCCGGCCCTCCTGATGGCGCACGACCCCGACAGGCGGCTTCTCTGGATAGCAAGCCTGTCTCTGCTGGAACGGATCGACCTCAATTCGATGACCTCGGACACCCGTTCCCTCACTTCTGCTCCTCTTGCCGCCGCGGTAGACACAGGAACCGGCCGGGTCGCGGTCCTTACGGCAGCGGGTGGCGGCCGTCTGGAGTTTTTCTCGACTGCCGGCACGGCCGAAACATATCTGGATCTGGGACGGCCGAACCCGGAAGCACTCCTGCTGGCGCCATCCGTATATAATTCCCGGTTCATTGTCGCGGATACGGAAGTTCCGGCCGTCCTAGCCGTGGATCCATCCGCTCCATCCATCCCCATGACATTCGACTTGCCCGGTCCCTACGTCCCGGACCAGATCGCCGCAAACCCGACGAACGGCGATATCGCCGTTGCTTACAGCGGCGGCATCCTTGAACTGACCGAGGGCGGCGGCTTGCTCGTGAACCGCACACCTGATGCCGAACCGGCGAGCCATTATGATGTCCTCTATACAGACGACGGCTACCTGCTTGCCGCGAGGGGCCTCGGATATGGCGAGACCACTCCCGCCCGGACGCTTCATCGCACACGGGCGGCTGACTTCACAGCCACTGCGGCAGCCCTTCCCGACCCTGGTGATATTGCGGTCAACCACCGGAAGGCCCGGAGCGGCGACCACCTGGCTGCCGACGGAACGTCGACTGCGGTCTCCCTGGAAGCCCGTTCGTGGGGTCCCTCGCGACTGCATATCGTCACTGGCACGGCTGCCCCGCATACAGTGAGCACGGTCGAACTCGGACACGACGAGCCGGTGTCTATCCGGGTATCGGGCGGGAAATATTTCGTTCTGACCTCGGGCGGTGACATTTTCCGGATCACGCCCCCCTCTACTGTGGAGACTGACCGTCCGTCGGCGAGACTGGCCTCGGTGGCCGTGGACTCCAGCGGTCGCCTTCTGGCCGCCGATCAGCGATCCCGCCGGATATGGAAGGTGGCAGGCCAGAGTCCGACCATCGCCGTCACCCGCAAAGAAGCCGATGGGATCGTCGCCTCAATGATTGCGGCGAATGCCGAACCACTCGTGAATCTCACCGGCCGGGACCGGACCGGAGCGATCTCGGCACTCGTACTGGCCTCCACTGCTGATGATGATCTGTGGGCCGGCCCAGTCCCTCATGCAGGCGGCTTTGTTGTCCCACCGGTAAAGACCACAAGCCGGGTTTTTTCGGCTCGCGGAGATGCGTCTCTTATTGAAATACATGATCTCATCACCGGCAATCTGGTCGAGTCACTCCCAACGACGATCGATCCCGTACGTCTGGCGGTGGATACAGATGGAACCAGACTCGCGGCAGTTGATCCTGTCCAGAAAAAGGTGGCGTTGTTCAGTCTCACGCCTCCAGGAGCTGAACAGATTTTTCTGACGGGCAACGGCCCCTCCGAACTCGTTTTCAACGCGGATGGGTCAAGGCTGCTGGTGCGGGAACGGGTATCGGGCCGCCTGCTCGTGATTGATACCGTTTCGGGAACGTCTCTCGGCCAGATTACGATCCCGGTGACGGCGATCCCTGATCCGCTTGATCTCTCTTCCATTGGCCGCCGGTCGATTGTCTTCCATGCCCCGAGCAACTCGTTTTATGTCACCTCCGGGCAGAACCTGCTACGGGTGAGCGGAGATGGCTTGTCCTCGCAGCTCATCTCCCCGGCCGCCCTTTCGAATTTCACGTCAATTGACGTGATCGGGAACTACGTTGCCCTGGTGGACGGTGGACGCCGCTTCTACCTTGTCAACCCCGCCGAGAATTACCGGGTTTCGAGGATCAATCTGCCGGTCACACCGATTGACGGCAGCCTGAACCTGATTGCTGGCGACCCGGCCGGGAACCTCCTCTACGTGGGCGGTGACCACACGGTTTCCGTTATTGATTTCAGGGTGTCCTGCTCAACCTCCCGCCCGGTGACCTATGCGCAGCTGGTTCATGAGGAGCCGCTGCGTTTCTGGGCAAGACTGACCACAACGGCGCGCGGTTTCCTTCAGCGGTTTTTCAGTCCTCTGGGAACCGGGGCTGCCGTGTCTGCCTCATGTCAGGCACCACTCACGGTCCTGGCCCTCAGCAACCCCATGCAACCTAATGAACCGACGGGCGGCGGCTTCCGCTCACCAGTCAAGGAAGGAGCACTTCCATGAAACTCAATCCAACCTCACCCAGCACGGGTCTTGACGTCCCGTTCCGGGCTCCCGCGTCCTCCATTGGCGCACAAGTCAACCCGGCCAGTCCGCCAGAGGGCATCATCAGCACGGTCGCCTGGCATAGCCTTCCGCTTCCGAAAGAAGAGGAAACACTGTCCAGGCCGCGCCGGGACCCTTATGAAGCCTCACGCGAGGCCCATCGGCGAGAATCCATTAGAGCGGCAGGGGACCTTCTCCGTCAGGGCGTGACCGGGAAGAAGGGGCCGGGGCACCGTGATCTGATCAAGCTGGTACCCAAGACCGGTCAGGGACGCTGAAACGGCCTTAGGTTTCCAATGGTTCCGTGCCGGCTCCAATCTGGAGCTATCCTGTGGAATTTCCACGGGTTTTTGTGAGCCGAAGCTGCCCTGCCTATTGACTCTGGGCTCTGTGCGTGGTTTTAATGGCAGCCCCCCGTTCTGTTCCGGGGAGAGATTGGTCCACCCCTGAAATGGCAGATCCCGGATTCAGAATCCTCTTGGCACCCTCCGAACGCAAAGCAGCGGGCGGGTCGCATTCATGGGCCGAGGTCAAGTCCGACGCCAAGCTGAACCGGTTCTCCGAACTGGTTGCCGAACGTGACCGGGTTGTGTCCGCCATGAAGGAAGCCATCCAGGCAAAAAACCGGCTTGCTGACCTTTTCGAGGTCAAGGGCAAGGCACTGGAAAAGGCTATCGAGGTGAACCTTGAGATAGCCAGCGCCCCCACACGGCCGGCCATCGAGCGATACACTGGCGATATGTACGAGGCTATTGACCCCGGCTCGCTTTCACCGAACGGCGTCCAGATGTTCAAGAAGGTCGGCCTGATTGTTTCCGGCCTTCTTGGGCTCGTGACCCCAGGTGACATGATCCCGGATTATAAGCTGAAAATCTCGGCGCAGCTTCCTGATGTCGGCCCCCTCACCCGTTA
>CAZSFB010000236.1:0-5240 GCA_964606035.1 uncultured bacterium
TAAACGGTTAAACCCGCCCGTACAAGGGTTTCAGGGATTTTGAGATGCGCTCTAGGGGTCCCCATCAAGTGCGACTTCACCATAGGCACCCACAAAGCTACCGCTTCCCTCGTCCTCTTCGAAACCCATCTCGGTCATACCAGCGTTCACATCGAAGGAGACGGCTTCGCCATCAAAAGTGCCGTCAAGCGTACCGGTGATTTCGCTGTTACAGGTATCGGCGCCGCAGGAGATTCCCACCTCGAATTCGCCCTCCAGGGTTCCCCGGAAGTCATCACTCGCGAACACGCCATAGAGGAAACCTTCATTGCTGGCGAGGAAGGCGGCCGCGCCTTCGGTGCCGTCCGGACCAAAACCGAACTCGCCGCAGGCGATGCCGGTTTCACCATCCGGTGCGGAGACAACCACGGCCGTTCCGTCGAAGCTGCTGGATTCCGAGTTCGCCAGCTCGAAACTGATCGAGCCGTCGGCATTGACAGTGCCTGTACCGGTAGTCTCCTCGTCATCAAACAGGATATCCACCCCATGGCCACCGGCGGTCCCGGTGAAGGTGAAGGTATCGTCACCGTCGGGCACATCTAACGGCCCGGTACCGGCGTCGTAGGCGGTGCCCGATCCGGTCACCGTGCCGTCGTCAGCGAGTGTCAGGGTAACATGGATATAGCCAACATCGTCGTCCACGACGAAGACGCCCACGCCTTCGTAGTCGCCGGGCAATGCCGTGAAACCGCCGTCATCGCCGCAGGCAGCCGCGAATGTGAGCCCGGCAACCAGCGCCCCGGACTTCAGGGCTGAAAAAAGTTTCTGGAATTTCATGTTCTGTTTCCTCCGTTCGATCTGTCGAACCGGTATTTTTGGACCGTCCTGGAGGAGAAACACCCCTGTCCCTTCCCAAGTCCGGCACGGGAATCATGTAATATTTTGATACGCGGCGGACCTTTGGCAGTCAATAACGGAACCTGATTTCTGTTTTCCAGGAGAGAACAGTTTTCAAGGCTGTTCCCCCAGGCTGACCCGGTCGAACTCGCCGGTCTTGGGCAGCGAGATGCGTACCCCGGAGGCCCGGTCGGCGGCGACGGCGACATCAAGGACACGGCAGTCGAGCAGATGGCCGCCAAGTGTCCGGGTGTCGTTCAGGAAATGCAGGTGGTAGCCTGCCAGGTTTACCCCGCCCAGGTATTTCGGAAACCGGTATCCGACAAGGGTGCCGTTCACGGGCCCGGAGCCGCCAAACTCCTGTTCGACCTGGGAGCGGATGATTTCCTCAAGGGACGGATAAGGCTTTTCCTTGCGGGCGACGCTCCGGGTTTTTACCCAGGCGAACCTGCCCTCAATCCGGAAGGCATAGGGGACATTAAGGGTGGGAAGTTGACTGTCGATTGCTTTGTACAGGTCGGTACAAGCCAGTTCCTTCTCGAATTCAAATTCCATATCGGGGGCAAAGAACTTGAGGGTGGCGAAAGGGGCTTTCCACTGTGGATCTACTGGCCGTGCGGTGCCATCCGCGAGGATCTGGTAAAAACGGCCATCCAGTGCCCACATCTCTCCATCCAGCCCGGAGAAGGTGCCGATGCCGAAATCCCCTTTGCGCATGAGTGCGGCGTAGGTGACGGTGCCTTCAAGGGCTCCGGCCGTGAGGCCGCCAAAGGTGGATATCTGGTAAATCTCGTCACGGTTTTCTCCGTGCGGTTTGGGACTCTGGCCGTGACTGTTTCGGGTGGCACAGGCGACAGTGATGATGGAGATAGTGACGGCAGACAGCAGGATGAGTGCGGACTTCATGAACCGGATTGTATACGAGCCTTGTGCCGGTTTCGCCAGTCCGGGCCGGACATGGCCGGGTCACTTGCGCGGGACGGGTGAAGCCTCTATCCACGCGGGATTCCCGGAGAGTGGACGGGAATGGACGGAGCAGAAGGTGGCGGAGCGGGCGGATATTATTCGGGCGGCGGAAGTACTGAAGGCCGGGGGACTCGTGGCGATTCCCACCGAGACCGTTTATGGCCTCGGAGCTGACGCCCGGAATGAAACGGCGGTCCGGAAAATCTTCCGTGTGAAGGGACGGCCGGAAACGCACCCCCTGATCGTGCATGTCGCAAGGTCCGCCAGGCTCGACGACTGGGCTATCGGCATTCCGCCGGAGGCGCACCGGCTGGCAGCCGCCTTCTGGCCGGGCCCGCTCACGCTGATCCTGAGAAAAAATCCCGGAGTACCCCTGGTAGTGACCGGCGGGCAGGAGACGATCGCCATCCGGGTGCCAAACCATCCGGATGCGCTTGCGCTTCTGGAACATTTCGGGGGTGGAATCGCCGCACCGAGTGCCAACCGGTTCGGGCGGGTAAGCCCGACCACGGCGGCCGATGTCCGGGAGGATCTGGACGGCGATGTGGATTTCATTCTGGATGGCGGCCCCTGCGCGGTCGGCGTCGAATCAACCATTCTGGACCTTACGGGCCAAGAGCCCCGGATTCTGCGCCCGGGCGGGGTGACGCGGGAGGTCCTGGAGGCATTTCTGGGTCGCCCCATTGCCATAGGCACGGGAGTTTCATCCGGTGAGGCGGTGCAGATCCGTGCGCCGGGGATGCTCGACAGCCACTACTCCCCGCGTGCAAGGGTGCGTCTTGAAACATCCGGTACAGCGGCAGCGGCCGCAAGAGAGGAACTGGAGTCGGGCCACCGGGTGGCAGTCTGGCCGGGAGGCGGATTACTCACGGGGCTTCCCCGCGGTGCAACGGTTCTCGATGTCCCTGCAAAGGCCGCTGACCGGGCGCAGTCGCTATACACAATGCTCCGTGGGGCCGACCGTGAACGGTTTGATGTGATGGTCGTGACGCTTCCGGAGGCTTCGGGGCTCGATGCGGCGGTCGTGGACCGTCTCAGCCGGGCAGCGGGCCCCAAAAATCCGGCGGACGGAAAATCTTGACCCGTACGGACGTGGTGGTTCTGGGTGCGGGCGCGGCCGGGCTCTACTGTGCGGCTGTGGCGGCCCGGCGTGGGCGGCGAGTTGTCGTTCTTGAGCACATGGACGAGCCGGGCCGCAAGATCCTCGTTTCCGGCGGAGGCCGGTGCAACTTCACCAATCTGGATGCGGACGCGGAGAACTACCTCTCTTCGAACCCCCACTTTGCGAAATCCGCGCTGAGCCGCCATCCGCCGCACGAGTTTGTGGATCTCGTGGAACGGCACCGGATTCCCTATCACGAGAAGAACCCCGGCCAGCTTTTCTGTGATGGTCAGGCGCGGGACATCCGCCAGATGCTTGTGGAGGAGTGCCGGAACGCGAGGGTGGAGACTTTCTGCCGCGCAAAGGTGAACGCCGTCGCGACCAGCATGCGCGAAGGAGAGGGAAAGTTCCGGGTACTGGCGAATATAGGGGAGTTCGCGTGTGATTCTCTGGTGGTGGCGACCGGCGGGCTGTCGTTTCCGAAGCTGGGGGCTTCCGATCTTGGATACCGGATCGCCGCCCAGTTCGGGCTTGAAACTGTTGCCCCCGAACCGGCGCTGGTACCGTTCGTCTGGAACCAGGAAGATATGGAACGGTTTGGGGATCTCTCCGGGGTCTCAGTGGAAGCGCTGGTCTCCTGCCGGGGAGTGTCGTTCCGGGAAAATATCCTGTTCACCCATCGCGGCCTGTCGGGTCCGGCAGTGCTCCAGATTTCAAGCTACTGGTACGAGACCGGCCCGGTGCTGGTGAACCTGCTGCCGGGGGTGGACCTCGCCGCCTGGCTAAAGGATGAACGGCAGAAGGGAAATCGCTCGGAATTGAAAAATGCCCTTGCGGGACTCCTTCCCCGCCGGGTGGCGGACCGGTTCGCCGCGCTGTTCTGCCCCGCCAAGACGCTTCCGAATCTCTCCGACCGGGAAGCTGCCCGGGTGGCCAGCGTCTTTCAGGAATGGACCTTTGTTCCGGCGGGTACCGAGGGTTTCGGAAAGGCGGAAGTGACCCGGGGCGGGGTTTCGACGGACGAGCTTTCCTCAAAGACGATGGAGTCCCGGAAAGTGCCCGGCCTGTATTTCATTGGTGAAGTGGTGGATGTGACGGGCTGGCTCGGCGGGTACAACTTCCAGTGGGCGTGGTCATCAGCCCACGCCGCCGGCGAAGTCGCATAAGGCCGCGACGGAACCGGCTGTTACGGCTACGATAGTGTGGCATGAAGACCGTACGACGGATTCTGCTGGCCGCCGCCGTGGGTGCAATCGTTGCCGAGGTGTCCATGCGTGTGGTGCTGGCGATGGGCTGGCTGGGGCCGTTTCTCTATGGCCCGTCGAATCCCTACTACGTGGATAACTCTGGAGGAACCCGGTTTGTTCCCGGCTTCGAGGGTTTCCGGATTTTTCAGGGCCGGAAAATCCCGTTCCAGACCAACGAGACCGGTTTCCGGTCGTCAGTGCCTTACCGGACCGGAGTACCCGGAAGGCCGGTGATTGCGGTGATCGGCGATTCCTTTGTGCTGGCGTCGGAAGTCCCGGAACCGGAAACATTTGTGAAGCAGCTCGAAGAAAGATTCCGTTCCGGTGGTCAGGACGTTCAGGTGCAGAACTACGGCATGGGCGGAACCGGTCTCGCACACTACTGGACCCGGTGGCGCACGGACGTAATGCCGCACCACCCGTCGGTGACAGTTCTCTGCGTGTTTGGGGCCAATGACATCTCCGATTTGGTGCCCGAACTCGCCCGGTACGGTTTTCTTGTCCCCCGGTATGTACGGGACAGCACCGGCCAGGTAGCAGACATCGGCCGGTATGATCCGCCGGGTGTACCAAACGCGCTTCGTCCGCTCGCGGCCTCGCTGCTCCTTCATCCCCTGCTGGTGCGGCGGAATCCAAAGTCCGTGTCGCCCGGCTACACGATGGGAGCGTATTTCGGTGACGGTAATCCACTGTTTGCAAGGGCCTGGGAAGACGCCGGTGCCATTCTCCGTCATCTGGCGGCAGAAACGAGCACAGCAGGCAGCCGTCTTGTTGTCGTATGGATTCCCTATGATCTGGAACTGGACGATGCGAGATGGGAGGAAGCCGAAAAGTCCTACCGGGACCGCCGGATCATGAGGACCTTACCCCGGGACCGCATGTCAGAACTGGCGGCCAGAGCTGGTATTCCTTTTCTGGACCCATCGGAAATCCTTGAGAATGCGATGCAGGGCGGCCGTGATCCGTTTCTTCCCGGTGATGGCCATTTTTCCTCCGAGGGACACCGCCTGATGGCCGGCTGGCTGTTCCCGGAACTTTCCGGATTTCAC
>CAZSFB010000237.1:0-5217 GCA_964606035.1 uncultured bacterium
TCGGTGTCCGCAGAATCGTTCCGCGAAAATCGCCGGACCGACGCTCAGCCCGAGAGTCCGGCGTCAATGATGCCGTCGCAGGCACAAACGAGCGAAGCTGCTGGCGAACTCGCTTCTTATCGAGCCGATGGGGATGTCGTTTTTGTTAATAACCACATCTGTGCCGTCAGCGGCTCGCCGCTCGATCCTCACACATTGGGGAGATTTGTCAGTCGTGTCCGTTACGATGGGCCAATCGAGAAGTTCAGGGGAAAAACGCTGGTGTTCAACCAGTGTTGTGCAATGTGCATTGAGTCCTTTCCTAAAAAATGGGCGATGGAGCGGGACCAGATCATGCGGTTCCATGGACTCGCTCGCTGAAGTTCGCAGATAGCCCCGGCGAAGGAGTTGCAACGCAATCATTCGCTTGGTTGATCTGATAATTTTACCAACAACAAAAGGAGAAATAGTCGTGCCGGCAAAAACGTTAATCATCGTTGCAGCAATAGGAGTTGTCTTTAGCACTCGATCGGCATTGCATGCCGAGGCGCAGCCCAAAACAGGCGTTACTGTCGAAATGACAGTTACCGACAAAGGGTTTGAACCCAACCGCGTTAGCGTCAAGAAGGGCGAGGCTGTGAACCTCATCATTACTCGCAAGAGTGACCGCACCTGCGCGACGTCGATCGTGATCGATGATTACGGCATCAACGCAAAATTACCTCTGAACACGCCGGTCACCGTAACCTTAACCCCGACAAAGAGCGGCGAAGTCAGATACGGCTGTGCATTAGGGAAAATGGTCAGCGGAATCATTCTTGTGGAATGAATGCGATTTATGGCTGCACGGACGAGAGATAATATCTACAGGCCGTCCTGGGACAAGGAGCACCACCATGGACCAAACACCTCCGGCGATATCCAATCCAAGAACTGCATCATCAAAAGACGCCACTTCGCTAACGCGGCGGCGGTATGACCGAGTAGCCAGATTTTATGATTTTTTTGAGGCCGGGATGGAGCTGTTCGCACGGCCGTGGCGTGCGCAGCTCTGGTCCTGGATAACCGAAGGCCGGGTTCTTGAGGTGGGGATTGGCACCGGGAAGAACATGCCTTTCTATCCCAAAGGTATCGATATTACCGGCATTGATCTTTCGCCGCGAATGCTGGAACGGGCGCAAAAGCGAGCGGCACGTTTAGGCATAACTCCAGAACTTATTGTAGCCGATGTGCAGGCGCTTCCGTTTCCCGATCATTCATTTGACACGGTAGTAACAGCTTGCGTCTTCTGCTCGGTACCAGATCCAGTCCTTGGTCTCCTGGAGATCCGCCGGGTGCTTAATCCCGGCGGGCGACTACTCATGATGGAACATGTCTTATCACACCGTCCGGTGATCGGACGATTGATGAATCTTATTGATCCTATCCCGTTTCATTTCTGGGGGGCTCATATCAACCGGGATACGGTACAGAATGTGAAACTTGCCGGGTTCACCGAACTCGTCGACGAGAACCTTGTTCTCGATATAGTGAAATTTATCCGGGCACGGGCTCCGTCATGATGCGATATTCAGGACTCCACCGGGAATATCGCGCGAGTTTTTGGGAATTTCTAATCTGGAGCTTGCTAGTCGGAACCGTTTTTGCGGTTGGCTATCTCGGTATCCCCAGGATTCTGGGAGACCGCCGGGGCTATGATCTGTCGATTGGCATCGACGCGGCGATCCCATATGTAGGCTGGGCTGCAATACCTTATAGTTTAGGATACGTGATCATTTTCGCCCCAGTATTTCCGTTCCCGCAACCCAGTTACATGCGGCGCGGAGTAGCGGCTTATTTGTTGGCAATGGCGATTTCCTTCACTCTGTTCTTGCTGGTTCCCGTCAGGTGTATTCCTCCACTCGTCTCAGGCACGATTGATTCGTTTCTGTTGCCCCGGCTCCCATGGTTAAACGACATGGGATGGAATGCATTCCCGTCACTCCATGTCGCTATGACGACGCTCGCGTGCCTGTCGCTCTTTAAGGTATCGTTAAAAGTATCTGTGCTCTCGGCCGTCATCTGGGCCGCAATATATGCGAGCACGCTGCTACTCAAGCGCCATTATCTTGTAGATGGTATCGCCGGCGCGGCACTGGGCGTGACGTTGCACTACTTCATTATTGAGCCGGAATTCCGGCGGCGGGGTGTGTTGTGGGCCTTCTGATACTTGCCTACCTGTTCACCGCTGCCACAAATGGACCCACCATGACCGCCAATCCTATAGAACTTACCCGGACCCGGATCTTCGATCACGTCTCGGTCGAGATATCCGATCCGGGTCCGTGGGCGCTTCGAACCCGCAAGGGAAACGAATGGATTGATGCGGTCATCGACACTTTTGACGGCGGGGCGAACGACCGGCGTGATCTCCACTTTCGAGCGGGCCGCTTGGGTCCTGCCGGTACAGATATCCCGGGTGGTGCTCGCTGGCGCGTCAGCGTGCGGAGCGACGACGAATCTGAACACCGCGAAGGCTTTCTCGTAAAGACTGAACATCCGGTGACTGGAACCCTTCGGATGAGCGCAGGTTCGTTTCGAGGACCTTACATGGAAGTGGAGTTCCCGGATGCTTCCGGCTTTTTCACGAATTTTTGCCTGCCGGACACGAATGTGAACCTTGTGAATGCACTCCGGCTTCGGTTTGACGCGCTCATCTTCGGTATCTTGCGAACCGGACGGACGGAAAAGGATTTCAGATGGGTTGCGAAATCGTTCCAGAGCGGGAAATCCTGCGCACTTCGACGTTCCGAAGCATCGGTCCGTGCACTTATCAGATATGTTGATCCTCACGAACAGAAACTTTTGATCTGCGACAATCTGCTACTACAGGACATTGATCTTGCCGTCCCGAGCATCGTCATGAGTCTGGGCTCTGGAATTTCATTGCGTAACGGTTTTGAAGTCTCCGCCAATACGGAAATCCTCCTTCCCGGTTCTATCGCGCTTCAACCTTTGACCGACATCAGATCCGGCGCATTTTACGAATGGATTGTCCTTGCCAATCCTTCCGGTGTTTTCCTTCACTGGCTCGAATTGAATGGAAATGCCGTCAGCCTAAATCCTCGGCTGTACACACAGCGGGGAGAGGCCGGTGCCGTCATTGGGTACCGAGTCGACAACATAGACAAAACCTGGCATGAAGCGACTGGGGGTAAGGAAATGATTTCGCTGGGACAGAGAGTTGCCGTGCTAGGTGGCGCGGACTGGTATGAAATGGTTAAATCTCCAGTGTTTGTCGCATCCCTTGCGAAGTCGCTAAACCGCCCGCCCTCCCGCTGGGCGGTCAGGCTGGAGCAATTACCATGAGTTCGCCGATGGAAACCCTGCGGACACTTCATCGGCTTTCGGTCATTGCAGGAGTCACTGGAGTCGTCGCTGGCGTGGCGAGCACATTCTTTGCAGCAGGAAAAACTCCCGAATGGGGGTACGAGCATTTGAGCCTACACTGGTCGGGCGGAATCCTGCGTGGCTGCGGGATTAGGGCCGAAGTCCGTGGGCTCCATCATGTCAATCCGGGGACACCCTGCATGTATGTCTCCAATCATGGAAGCGAATGGGACTGGTACCTCTTCACCCAGTTCGTCAGGCTCGACTGGCGGGCGGTCATCCGTGCCGATCTGAGAAATTTCCCCTTGGGCGGAACTATGTCGGCGAAGACCGGTCAGCTTTTCCTCCCGCCCCGCGCTTCGACCACCGATCTGATCGACATGTGCCGGCCGGTGTTCGCCCGGGGCACTTCGATACTCATGTACCCGGAAGGGAAACGCCCCACCGATGGAAAGCTCGGCGATTTCCGCCGCGGAGCATTTGAAGCCGCCGCCGCCTGCCATGTCCCGGTCGTTCCGGTAGCCGTCGTAGAACAGTATCCCGCCTCTAGGCCCGGCCCATTCGGCCGCGGTTACGGACATAATCCTGGCAAAGTAAAACTGACGGTGCTTCCGCCGCTTTTACCGACGAGCACCGATTATGCTTCGGTCACGAAATTGCTGGAGGATGCACGTAATTCGATATTGAATGAGATAAGAACCGTCTAAACAGCTTCTCCCAAAAGGACCCTTCTCCTTTTTTTGACTTTCCTGTTCCGCTTGGGCGTGCTGCCACCTCAACGCGGCGCCTGCGGATCAAATGGCATCCAGTCCCCCGATCCAAGAGCCACATTCTCGATCCCCGTCCAAGAGCAACGACGACTTCGAATGTCGCCTCTAGCCTGTCACAGGAGTAAATTGCGCTTCTAATGGTCGATCGCCATCCGGACAAGTCCTAGCTTGATCGGGATTGCCAGCATGGCGATGCGCCCTACGGCTTCCACGCGCGATATAGCGACAACGTCCCGAATATCGTCATTTCCCGATGTGTTTCCTTCACGTTCTCGAACCCGGCCGCCTCCATCATTTCGATGAGTCTGCCCTGAACATTATCACGGGTTGTTTTAAATCCATCTAAAAGTTGGATTCCCAAAAATGCGACGCGCATTAATGGATTCTGTGCACGTCCCCAGTCAGCAATGTGTAGTTCTCCGCCCGCCTTCAGCAGCTTTCGGATCTTAGACAAAACGTGCCTCTTGGTCTCTTTATCCATGTGATGAAACATCAGGCTGGAAACGATCCTATCAAATGAGCCATCTGCAAACGGAGGGTTGTCGGCAAGGGCGTGATAGAGTGGGATTTTGACTCCAGCCTTCTCAATCTTTTCGCGCGCAATTGCGAGGATGCCTTGGTCGCCATCCAAACCGACGACCTCAGCCTCGGGAAACTCTTGCTTCAACAAGACGGCAAGCGTGCCGGTGCCACAACCGAGATCCAGCACCGTCCCCTTGCCGGCGGCCACCTGTCCAACAAGTAATTTTTTGAATTTTTCTTATTTTGTTGTCCAACGAACTACCGGGTCGTAAAGACGGTTGAGCCATCCAAAACGAAGAGCATGGATATAATTCGGCTGCTCGGCCATCGTCATTTTCTCCAGTCACTTTAATATCAATGCAAACGGACAATTTCTGCGAAAAATAGTTTATCCTGCCATATTTCATAGGACCAGCTTCGACGTCGAGCTGCCCTCATATAGATATTTAATGCTCGGCTCCCACCCGTACTCCGCGAAAACCCAATCCGGAATAATCGTGAAAGGAATTCAGAGAACAGAATGGGAATTCCTATGTCGTCTGAATCCAGCCGGGGCCAAAATCAGGATTTCAGATGC
>CAZSFB010000238.1:0-5193 GCA_964606035.1 uncultured bacterium
CACGTGGACTTGGTCGGACAACTTTGGTGAGCTTGTGCAGGTATCAAAGTTCAGTGTTGACCAGTTGCCAAAGCATCCAGATTGGCTGAAGGTCAAGGACACACCGCAACCTGAACCGGCTCCGTCGGAAAAGGATATTGCAGGTGCGGAGAGTGACAAATAGCTGAAATGACTTATGATTTCCGGCTTCGGGGTTTGTGGTTTTATTCAGGTCGCGGGTGGTTGACAGGGACAGGCCAGCCATATAAACAAGCTGACCCATGCTCAGGCTTGACGCCTGTTCCAAGGGAAGAATTTCGTGCCAGTGAGCAAGTGCTGGTTCTGTTTGGCGGAACCGGACACGGCACAATGGCCCCACTGATTTAATCAGGCGCAGGGGCCGGAGTCCCGTCACAACAGCGATGGCACCCCAGAAAAGCGGGACCCAGGCATAAGAGTGCCGGCAGTTCCGTAGAGGAATGTGATTCCATGCGCACCGATACCTACGGCATACTCGGAAAAAAACTCGGCCAGACCAGCGTTTATGTGGAAGACGGCACACGGGTAAACGTGACTGTTATTCAGGCTGGCCCCTGCAAGATCCTCACGAAGCGGACTAAGGACAAGGATGGCTATGAGGCCATTCAAATCGGCTTTGGCTCACGTAAGAGCTATAACACGAACAAGCCTGATCTGGGCCGCTTCAAGCAGCTCAACTCGGAACCGCTCGCGGTTCTCCGGGAGATCCGCCTGCCCTCGGAAGAGCTGGGCAAGCTCAACGTTGGTGAGGACCTCACCGTGAAGGGTTTCGACATCGGCGAGCTGGTCGACGTGAAGGGTGTTTCCAAGGGCAAGGGCTTCAGCGGTGTGGTCCGCCGCCACGGCATGCACGGTTTCCGGGCGAGCCACGGTACCCATGAGTATTTCCGGCACGGTGGCGGCATTTCCGCCCGTGAGCATCCCGGAAAGGTGTGGAAGCAGAAACGCATGCCTGGCCGGATGGGCAATGAGAACGTGACCGTCCAGAATCTCAAGGTCATCCAGGTGCGTCCCAATTACAACGTGATCCTGGTGCAGGGTGGTGTGCCCGGTCCAATTAACGGCATTGTCTACGTCCAGAAGGCCCGCAAGGCGACTGCCCGCAAGTCACATTCAAAAAACTGATCTCATGAATTCTGGTTAACGCGGGGCGGTCTGGAATGGGCCGCCCCTGTTCCTTTTTTAGCCGGGAGCGGATAACTCTCCCTGCCAGTTACGGAACCGGAAAACTGCTGCCATGGCAAAAAACGATAACCCATATTCCCATACCATCCTGCTGCCGAAGACCGCATTCCCCATGCGGGCCGACATGGCGAAAAGGGCTCCCGGATTTGTGGATACCTGGCAGAAGGGCGGGGTCTACCGGAAAATGGTGGACCGCACGAGGGACAGGCCGAAGTTCGTGCTTCACGACGGTCCACCCTACGCGAATGGCAACATCCATCATGGGCATATTCTCAATAAGGTACTGAAGGACATCATCGTCAAATATTGGAACATGTCGGGCTCCCGTAACGCCCCATATGTGCCGGGCTGGGACTGCCACGGGCTGCCGATCGAGCAGAAAGTTGCAGAGAACTTCAGGGCAAAAAAACAGTCTCCGTCAGCTGCCGAAATGGTTGCCGCCTGCCGGGCCTATGCAGGTGAATTCGTTTCCATACAGGGCGGTGAGTTCCAGCAGCTGGGTGTGCTGGCCGATTACGAAAATTGCTACCGGACCATGACCCGCGATTATGAGGCCGCCATTCTCAGGGAGTTCGGCAAGTTCCTTGAGAAGGGGTACGTTTACCGCCAGAACAAGCCGGTCTACTGGAGTTGGGCCCTTGAGACTTCCCTCGCCGAGGCTGAAGTTGAGTACGAGGATCATGTGTCCCCGTCGGTTTATGTCGCTTTCAAATACGACGGTGACGCTGGAGAAATAGCTCCGGAACTCAGCGGTGAGTCTCCTGAGTTCCTGATCTGGACGACGACCCCGTGGACCATTCCGGCCAATCGAGGTCTCTCGCTCCATCCTGATTTCGAATACGTGGCCGCAAAGGTGACAGATTCGAAGGGCAAGAAGCGGGTTATCGTTGTGGCCAAAGCACTTCTGGAAAGTGTCGTTTCGGGCTGCCAACTTTTGGACATCCATGTGATGGCACAGTTCAAGGCTATGCATCTCGACCGGAAGTCGGCGTTGCATCCCCTGACGGGGAAAAATTCCCTGATCCTGCTAGGCGAACATGTCACCCAGGAGCAGGGCACTGGTATTGTTCATACGGCTCCCGGCCATGGTGCCGAGGACTATGTGATTGGGCGAGCTTACGGCTTGGATGTTTACTCCCCTGTCGATTCCCGTGGCCGTTATACGGGAGAACTGCCGGAGCAGCTCAAGGATCTCGTTGGAATCCAGGTATTTGATGCAAATCCGAAGGTAGTAGCGAAGCTGGATGCGGCCGGGGCGCTGCTTGGACAGGGCAAGGTAAAACACAGTTATCCGCACTGCTGGCGATCAAGAAAGCCTGTCATTTTTCGGGCGACCCCGCAGTGGTTTATCTCGCTCGAGCACGACGGCCTCCGGACGCGCGCACTGGAGGCAATTGAAACGGGGGTACAGTGGATTCCGCCCTGGGGCCGGGACCGGATATACAACATGATCGCCAACCGGCCGGACTGGTGCATTTCCCGGCAGCGGGTCTGGGGAGTTCCGATTGTCAGTTACGAATGCGAGTCATGCGGCCATGTCGAGATCTCGCCTGATCTGGTGGAGAGGGTTGCCGGCCTCATCGAAAAACAGGGTATTGAGGTCTGGTTCTCGGCTCCAGTGGAAGATCTGCTGCCGCCGGGTCACACCTGTCCGAAGTGCCGGGCGCAGAAATGGAAGAAGGGGCGGGACATCCTAGATGTCTGGTTTGATTCCGGTGTTTCCCATGCGGCGGTGCTTGAGCGGAATCCGGAACTTCAGTGGCCGGCAGACCTGTATCTGGAAGGCTCGGACCAGCATCGCGGGTGGTTCCATTCTTCGCTGCTGACCGCCGTTGGTTCGCGGGGCAAAGCTCCGTACAAAGCTGTGCTGACCCACGGATTTGTGGTGGATGACAGCGGGAAAAAATACTCGAAGTCCAATCCCAATTACACTCCGCCGGAAAAGACATTGGCAGCCTCGGGTCCGGAGCTGTTCAGGCTATGGGTGGCTGCCGAGGACTACCGGAACGATATCCACTTCGGAGATGAGATCCTCCAGCGGCTTTCAGAGATGTACCGCAAGTTCCGGAACTCCGTCCGCCATCTTCTGGGATGTCTGGACGGGTTTTCCCCCGAGACGGATTACGTTGCATTCCAGGACCGGCCACTCCTGGACCGCTGGATCGCCGGAGCTGCGGGCCTCCTGTCCGAAGAAACACGTAAGGCATACGAGGCTTGCGAGTTTCACAAGGTCTATCACGGTGTAAACCAGTTCGTGACTGTGGACCTGTCGGCAGTATACGTGAATGCTACCAAGGACAGGCTCTATATTCTCAGGGTCGATGATCCATGGCGGCGCGCCACGCAAAGCTCCATGTATGACGTTCTGACGATGTTGTTGACCGTATTCGCCCCGGTTTGTTCCTTCACCTGCGAGGAGGCTTGGGGCGTACTGCACAGGCAGTGCCCCGGAAATCCCAAGGGCCGACTTGTCCGGTGGAATCCCGAGTCGGTATTCCTGAATGACATACCGGTGTTTGACGACGGAGAGATCAAGGTATTTTCAGAAACGGCAGACCTGATCGCCCCGATGCTTTCTCTCCGGGAAGCCGTCAATCATGAGCTTGAAAGGTTCAGGGTCGAGGGTTCGATCGGCAAATCGGAGGAGGCCGTGGTCTCGGTCACTGCTGCAAAGAACTTTCTGACGGACTCCCAGCGCGAGGTCTGCATGCAGCATCCCGAGGGCCGTCTCTCGCTTGGTGAAGAGCTATTTGTTGTGTCCGGTTTCGAACTGCTGGATGCCGGCGACAGGCTGTCTGTAACGGTAAAAATGGCAGCATCCAGGCGTTGCGCCCGCTGCTGGCATCATTCGGACAGGGTGGGGACTTTTGCCGGGCGTGAAGACCTGTGTGAGCGTTGCGTTGAGGTGGTCAAGTGAAAAGCGAAGAGAAAATTGCCCCCAAATATGTCCTGTTTACGGTGGTTGCCCTGACCGGACTGGTTCTGGATCTCTGGACCAAGCAGATCATTGTGGACAGCTACCGGCTTGGGCAAAGCACGGTGGTATATGAGTCATTTTTCAGCATCACCTATGCTCGCAACTACGGTGCCGCATTCAGCATGTTCAAGGATCTTCCAGATGGTGCCCGGTCGCTGTTCTTTGGTGCGGTAACGGTAACGGCAGTCACAATGATTGCCTGGTTCATGCGACAGATTGGGCGCAAGGACTACTGGCTGGCATTTGGTCTTGCGCTGATATTCTCCGGGGCAGTCGGAAATGCGGTTGACCGGTGGCGGTATGGCTACGTGGTGGATTTCCTGGATTTTTACTGGGGAAAGGGCGGTCCCACGTGGCCTACCTTTAATGTTGCCGATATCGGAATCACCGCCGGTGCGGTAATGGTTTTTATTTTTGAATTGATGCGGAAGGAAGAACCCGCGTCTTCAGTGGAGCAGGCTACTGCCTGATACGGGGAATGCACAGTTGAGACCTATACTGTTCGAGTTCGGGCCCTTTCAGCTCCACACCTACGGGCTCACGGCGGCCCTCGCGTTTCTTGCGGGGCTCTACTACATGCAGTGGCAGGCGCGGCAGAACGGCCTGGATTCGGAATTCGCGGCGGACCTGGCTTTCGTATTCGTGATCGTGGGGGTGATCGGCGCTCGCATCCTGTATGTAATGGTTACCTGGGACCGTTTCCGGGAGGACCTGTGGTCGGTTTTCGCGATCTGGAAGGGAGGGTTGGTGTTCTATGGTGGTCCTTTGGCCGTGCTCCCCGCCGCATTCTGGATATTCAGGCGCAAAGGAATCCCCCCATTTGCCTATGCTGATCTTGGTGCAGTCGCAATGATGCTTGCACTGGGTATCGGTCGGCTTGGCTGCCTGGCTGCGGGGTGCTGTTACGGCAAGGTGACCGGCGTTCCGTGGGGAATCACCTATCCGCCCACCGCCGGTTCGGATTATCTGCGGCAGGGGCTACCGGTACACCCTACACCGATTTATGAATTTCT
>CAZSFB010000239.1:0-5189 GCA_964606035.1 uncultured bacterium
ACAGCCGATGCTGATGGTCACGTGGATATCTCCGGCCCCGTCGAGCAAAACGCCATTTTTCTCCACTGCATTTCTGCACCGTTCGGCGGCAGCCTCTGCCTGTTCGAGGCCGGTTTCGGGCAGGATGATGCCAAACTCCTCGCCCCCGTAACGACCGACCATATCCTGCGCCCGGACAGTTTCCGCGAGTGCCCCTGATGTCTCCGCAAGGATCCGGTCCCCGGAAAGGTGCCCATACTGGTCATTGATTGCCTTGAAATGGTCGAGATCGGCCATGAGGAATGAAAATGGCCGTCCCGTGCGCTTCGACCGGGCAATTTCACGCTGGAGGGCGTCCATGAGTGCACCGTGGTTCAGCAGGCCGGTCAGCGCGTCATGGGACGAGAGCTTCTGGAGTTTCTGCTCGCGGGTTCTAAGCCTGAAGATGATGACCGTGCTCAGCGCGGCGATCACCAGCGTCAGAAACCAGACAAAGAGGCCGTTGGTCAGGTCCCACCAGAAGGGTGTGTCTCCGTCTTCAATCGGGATGTGCTGGAACAGCGGGCGGGAAGGCAATATGTCCCTCAGTTCCAGAACGAACAGCACCGAATAGGCGACGATATTCAGGCTGATGACCACAATGGCCTCGGTGTTGTCCATGAGCAGGATTGCCATGAACCACGACGCAACGAGTGCAACGGAAAAGGGACCGCTCGTAAGCCCGCTGAAATAGACCAGCGAGAGGGCACTGGCGGTTCCTCCGAGCCCGACGTACATCGAATACCAGCGATGGGAGCCGGGCCGGTTTCGCCTCAGGATTCCGTAAAGGAGAATCCCGGCCCACATGACAAAGACACCTTCGTGCCAGTGGAGATAAATGTGCCGGACAAATTCGGCGTTCATGACCAGCTTGCGGTGAGGCTGAGTGAGATTGATCCAGGTGATGATGTAGCTCCACACCGTGAACAGGATGTGAATGAGCGCCAGCAGGTTGGCCCGGCCGAGCACGGGCCAGTGGAATGGGTTGTCCAGCCGGTCAAGGATGCCGGGTAGTGGCTCTTCCTGGCGGAAAGGCGTCCGAGGCGGTTGGACCGAATGTAACGGAATCCCGTTCTCTCCCACTTTTATATTTTATATCAAATACAGGAGATTTTTACTGACTCCAATCATGAATCCATGCCGGGTAAGGGCATGACTTTTTGAGACAATCTGGCGATCAGGCTTGCGAACACACTTGTCTTTATGGATAATAGTGAAAATCCGACCGAACGGTCAGCCGCTTCTATCGTCGTAGCCGCGAAGGAGACACCGCCCATGTCCGCATTCCAGCATCCTGAAACCATGGAAAAGATGAAAAGCCCGATGGATATCGTCTGGCAGTGGCAGTACGAGATCGACATCGACAAGCTGCGCCGCCTTTATACGATGGCCAAGCAGGAGCAATGGAACTCGGACACAGAAATCAACTGGGACCGGGAGATTGACCCCTCCGCTGACGTACTTGATCCCGAGCGGATGCCGATCAAGACGACGAAGTTCTGGAAAACCCTGTCGAAATCCCAGCAGGAGTCGTTCAGCGCCCACAATGCGTCCTATATGCTGTCGCAGTTCCTGCACGGCGAGCAGGGCGCACTCATGGTGGCGGCCGCGCTGGTGCATGCCGTGCCGGACTACGAGGCAAAACTCTATGCGGCCACGCAGGCGATGGATGAGGCGCGCCACGTGGAGGTGTTCGAGCGGTATATCAAGAAGCTCGACAAGATTTATCCGATTGAGCACTTCCTGAAATCGGTACTGGACCGGACGCTGACCCAGGAACACTGGGTCGGGATGCTTGCCGGGATGCAGATGATTGTGGAGGGACTCGCGCTGGGCTCCTTTGTGAACATGCATCAGGCGACCACCGAGCCTTTGTTCAAGGACATGCTCGGATATGTGATCAAGGACGAGGCCCGGCACGTGGCCTACGGAAACGTCTATGTGAAGGAAACGGTCTCCACCATGCACAAGGACGATCTCGCCCCGGTGGAGGATTTCGCCTTTGATGCCGTTATTGCCATGCGTACGGCCCGCTATGGCGGGGGCGGGGCAAACGGCCGGGTCTATGATCAGGTGATGAAAGACTGTGGCATTGATCCAAAGGATTTCCAGATGAACATGATGAAAGAGTATATGGAGGGCTGGCGACCGCAGGCGCTTCCCGGCCAGGTGCACACTTTCAAGGATCTCATGATGCCGCAGCTCGTCCGGGCCGGACTCGTCTCGTCGGACCGGATCCGGAAGAAATACGAGCAGGCCCAGGTGAAGATGTTCGAGGATGTCTCGATCCTGAAACAGATCGAGGTGAGTCTCGACATGGACCTCTCAAACTGATTGCAGCGGGCGGAAACCCCGTGGGATATTTCAGGCGGCTTTCCGGCCGCCCGCAGGTGTGATCCTGACCCGTACATCCTTGAATGCCGGGGTTTTTGACTGCGGGTCCAGCTTCCGGGGCACCAGCACATTGGCTTCGGGGTAATACATCGCCAGATTGCCCGGCCGGATTCCCGTTATGGCAACCCGGACATTGAGGGAGCCCGTTTCAGACGTGACCGTTACCGGGTCGCCTTCAGTGAGACCCATCGAGGCTGCATCGGCCTCTGACATCATCAAGACATCGCGGCTCCGGTTGCCGCGGTAGAGGTCTTCCTCCTCGTAAACGACCGTGTTGAACTGGCCTTCCGAGCGGATCGTCATGACGCGGAACTCCCCGGGGCCGGCGGGGTTGGCGGGGAGCGGGGTTACTTCGAACCGGGCCTTTCCGTCAGGCGTGTTGAAACGGGGTTCATGGAATATCCGGCCATCGATGGTGAACTCCCTCCGTTCGGTATCGGCCTGGTAAAGCGGAGCAAGGCCCGGAACCGTTGCGGACATCTGCTCGCGCAGGTGTACGTGGGAACGCAGTGCGGCCCAGTCAAGGCGGCCCGGTGGAAGGATTTTCTCGGCCAGCGAGGCGATGATTTCCACCTCCGATCGGGCTTCGCCGAGCGGAGGGTCCTCTCCGCCATCGGAAATCCGGACGAAATTGAACATGGATTCCTGCGTTGTGGACTGGGGCTCCTCGTCACGGGCAAGACAGGGGACGATGATCTGGGTTCGCCCACGACCGTGGACATGCCCCTCGTTCAGCTTGGTGGTGACACAGAAGGTGAGCGGAATCCGGCGGAGGGCCACAGCCGACCAGTTCCGGTCGGGGTTGCTGGCAAAAAGGTTTCCGCCGAGCAGCATGGCAGCCTGCACACGGCCTTCAAAGGCCGCGACCATGCTGGAGTAGGTATCCATGCCGGGTTCGCGTGGGACTGTGATTCCAAAAGCTTTTTCAAGGGAGACGGCAAACGCCTCTTTCACGATGGGCGAGACGCCAACGGTCCCGACTCCCTGCACATTCGAATGGCCCCGGATCGGTAGCAGGCCGCAGCCCGGTTTACCAAGCCAGCCGCGGGCAAGGGCAAGGTTGGAAAGCGCAAGGATATTGTCCACGCCGTTCAGGTGATGGGTAAGACCCATTGCCCAGGCGAATATCCCCCGGCCCGCTCCGGCGAGCATACGGACGGCCGTATCAATGGACTCCCTCGGCACCCCGGACTGTTCAACAAGAGCCTCCCATGAGACCGCCAAAACGTCCTTTTCAACGGCTTCCCAGCCGGACGTATGCGCGGAGATGAAATCCAGGTCCAGAGCGCGGGCTTCCAGAACGCCCTTGAGCAGGGCCTTGGAAAGGGCCACATCACCGCCGATATGCGGCTGCAGATAGAGATCGCATACGTCCGAGCCGAACAGGAAACTCCGCCAGTCAGAAGGGACCCGGAACCGCTTCAGGCCGAGTTCCGCTAGTGGATTGATGACAATGACCTTGCCGCCACGCCGCCGGAGCTGGACCAGTTTCGTGATGAGCCGGGGATGGTTGCTCGCCGGATTCGCTCCGGAAAGGACCACAAGGCCGGCCCGGTCCAGATCGGCGAGTTCCACCGAAGCAGTACCGGACCCGTAGACGCGGTTCAGGGCGACACCCGAGGCCTGGTGGCAGTAGTAGGAACAGTTGTGGATGTGCGGCGTTCCGTAGGCGCGGGCGACCAGCTGGAGGAGAAATGCCGCTTCGTTGGATGCACGCCCGGACGAATAAATGAAGGTGCTCGCAGGGGGTGTGTCCCGGAAGGCAGCGGCCACGGTGGACAGTGCTTCTTCCCACGAAATCCGCCGGAAATGCTCTTCCCCTTCGCGGATCATCACCGGGAAGGTGAGCCGCCCAAGTTCCTCAAGCTCCCGCGGAGAGAACCGCTCAAGGGCCCTGACCGGTGTGGTGGCAAAAAAGTTTTCAGTGATCCCTGCCTGCATGTCTCCCGCCTGAGCCTGGACGGACTTTTTGCAGACCTCCGGGAAATGGCCGGCCTCGTTCACCATGCCGCCTGACTGGCCGCCCATGCCGAGTGCGCAGGTCTTGCAGGCATTTCGTGCGCGGAGGCGGCGGTAAAAGGTGAAAATCCCGGCAGGTGACTGGAGAGCCTTTTTCAGGACGTACCAGACGGCGCGAAGGCCGCCGGCGTTTCTGACCCGTGGAACCGCCATGCCGGGAATCTAGCGGAACCGGACCGGCCGTTTCCAGAGGGTGGCTATTCCGAGGAGCATGAAGAAAGGTATGAGCCCGGAGGCGGGACCGGCCGCGCAGCCGCCGGTGGAAGTCGTCGTGACGATCGTCTGCTGGCGGAACAGCTTGGCGGTCTTGACGGAATTGTTCGTATCACTGGCTTCGGCGATGGTGTTTGCCGCGTCAACCACAAGTGCCAGGCGGATTAGTGTGTCACCTTCCGGAAGGCTGGTAATGGATGGTTCAATGGTTAGCTGGGTGACCTGCGTAGAGTTGGCCGCAAGGGATGGCATTTCCTTTTCGCCAATGGACTGGTCGTCGCCGTTGCCAATGATGTCGTCGGTTGAAGCGACAACCCGGATCATATGGGGTCCGGCGGGAACCGCACCAGCATTCCGGTACTGGAGCGTCATGGGGATGGTCAGGTCGTCCGCCTGGGCCCCGGCGACGATCCGTTCCGCCACAAGGTCAGGCATGGAATACCCCACGACGACCGGAAGTTGAAGGAGGTTGTTGGAGGCGTCGATATCGTCGCCAGAGGGATTTGCCGCCGTGCGCACCTCAAAAAGCCAGGAGCCGGTGTCGA
>CAZSFB010000240.1:0-5185 GCA_964606035.1 uncultured bacterium
CAGTCAGGATGCCTAGCCTCGCCAGGACAAACGAAACTACCGGGAGTTCAAACACCAATCCGAACGCCACGAGCATGGTCATGGCTTGCGAGAAATATTCGTCCAATTTGGGGATGGCGACAATGTCGGGAGTCGCATACCCCAGGATCAGGTACCGGAAGCCGAACGGGAAGGCGATCTTGAAACAGAAGGCCACTCCGCTACCAAAGGCAACCGTCGCCGCTATCACGAAAGGAAAAATCATCCGCTTTTCATGATGGTAGAGTCCCGGAGCGACAAATGCCCAGATCTGGTAGCAGACCAGTGGAAAAGACAGGATAAGGGCGGCAACAAGCGAAACCTTCAGATGGACCAGAAAAGGTTCAGTGATTGTTGTGAACTGGAGTGTGCCTCCGGGTGGCAGGGCATTCCGAAGCGGCTGGATGAAAAACTCCACCAGTTTTTCCGACTGGCTGTAACAGGCGAAAAATGCCACAGCCATGATCACAACGATTCGAATGAGTCGTGTCCGGAGTTCTTCCAGATGCTCCATGAGAGGCATCTCCCGGTCGCCGGGAGGCGCTTCCGGACCGGTGGGGAGGCTCGCTGGCATCAGTTCGGCTCCGGCTTCTTCGGGGGTGCAGGCTGGTTGCCTGTGACGAAGGTTTCGAGATCGGGATCAGCAGCAAATTCCTGGGAAACAGGGGGAGGAATGGCAGGCGAGGGTTCACCTCCGGAGTTTGCGGTGCCCGATCTTTCAATCTGTTCGTCTAGAAAATCGCGGACACCAGCCTTGCGGGCGAGCTTGTCGCTTACCTGGTCAATGGCGGAGGTCGTCCGTCGAAGTTCACCGGGGATCTCTCCCAGTTCCTTTTCAAGGTCGCCCATGTTGGCGCGGACCTCCATTGATAGCTGCTCAGCATAGCGGCGGATTTCCCGCCAGAGCCTGGCCGCCGACCGGGCGAGTCCAGGCAGTCCGCGTGGACCCACCACTACGAATCCCACAATCAGGATGACGATGATCTCTCCGAAGCCGATATTAAACAAGGTGGATATCTCTCGGGAAACCGGCCGTGACCGGGGCACAATCCCGTGCCGTTGAATTGCCTCAAGGGATATAGCATAGACGCAGCAGGCCGAAAGAGGACTGGGGAGGAATCCCTACCTTCCGGAAAACATTAACAAATCAGCAGATTCTTGATGACAACCGCTATCCTCCGAGACAACCGGTTTCTGAATCATGACATGGGGGCGGGGCACCCGGAATCCCCCGAACGGTTGCGTGCGATTCATGCGGAGCTGGACCGTCTCGGGATCATGGACGGGTTGCTCAAAATATCTCCCAGGCTGGCGACCAAAGACGAAATCACGCGGGTGCATACCCCCGCACTGTTTGACCGGATCGAGTTTCTGTCCGGGCGGGGTGGTGGTGGTCTGGATGGGGATACCTATGCATCCCCGGAAACCTTTCAGACGGCAAGACTTGCTACCGGCGGGGTCATTAACCTGGTTGAAGCAATCGCCGACGGGAAAGCGTTCAACGGCTTTGCACTGGTCAGGCCTCCAGGGCATCACGCTGAACCATCGCGGGCGATGGGATTCTGCTTTTTCAACAATATTGCGGTGGCCGCTGACTACGCTCTCAGGCAGACGGGTTGGTCCCGGGTTGCCGTCGTTGACTTTGATCTGCATCATGGAAACGGGACCCAAAACAGTTTTTATGGGAATCCGGATGTACTCTATATTTCCTCTCACCAGTATCCGTACTATCCGGGCAGTGGCCACTTCCGGGAGACGGGATCTGGCAGGGGAGAAGGCAGGACGCTGAATATTCCGTTGCCTCCGGGTCAGGGTGATGCCGATTTCCTCTATTTGTACGGGAGACTTGTTCTGCCCGTTCTCGAAAAATTCAGGCCGGATCTGATGCTTGTTTCCGCAGGATTTGACACTTATGTCCACGATCCGCTGGGCGGAATGAAAATGACAGAAAAGGGTTTTGCAGCACTTTCGAGACTGCTGATTGATATCGCCAAGTCGGTCTGCGATGGGAGGATCCTTTTTGTGCTCGAAGGCGGTTACGATACCAACGGACTTGCACGAAGTGTGGGACTGGTGTTCGGGCAGTTGACCGGTAAGCAGCCCGATCCCGGAGTTGATCCGGATTCCGCTCGTCCCGCCATCAAGGAATATGCGACCGAGCTTGCAGAACACTTCAGACCCATTTACGGCGGACTGCTCTGAGATGCCGAAACCGATATCCCGCCGGTTCGTCCATGTGGCATGGATCATATTCGCGATTGCCGGCTGCACCCTGGGAGATGATACACCGCCGGGCGCACCCAAAAATGTGACTTATGATGCGGCCACTCGGACACTATCGTGGATTGCAACAGGTGACGACGGGGATCAGGGCCGTGGCGCGCTGACAGATATCCGGGCGGTGTTTCCCCCGGCGGATGTTATCCAGGAGAGTTTCAATCCGGAAAACATCGCTGAGAGCCGGATATTTGATGATACTCCCAGGGCAGGACTGCCCGGAACGCCCAGGTCGTTTCTGGTGCCGAGGCTCAGTATCGGGCGGCCGCCATTCCTGATGGTCGCTCAGCGTGACGAGGTTGCCAATGTGGGCCCATTTACGGTGCCGGCCTCAACAGATCCCAACGCGGATGATTCAGTTTATACCGATTTTCTCGAAACCATATGTGGACTAGCGACGGCCCCCGGTTCCGTCTCCATTGCTGAAGGCGAATTGGACGGACAGCCGGGGAGGGATCTGGTTATCGGAGATGCGGACAATCTTCGCGTATATGTGTTCTATGGCGAACTGCTTCGCCCCTACGACCTGCTTCCTCGTGCAAGATTCTGCGAACCGGACGCTATCCTGGACGGGTCCCGCCTGGGTGGCCGGTTCGGGGCCGGAGTCGCGGTGGGGGACGTGGATGGCGATGGATCGGCGGAAATCTTTATCGGTGCTCCCGAGTATGACCGTGGTGACGGATTAGGGCAGCGAGGAGCCATTTTCGTTGTGCGTGTGAGCGGTGCGGTTTCCGCTCCGGGGGATCAGTTTTCTGTCAATGAGGGGCCTCAGCAAGGGTTCATTGCATCAGTCAGGAAGACGGCTCCGCCGTTTCTGGAGCTTTCCGATGGTTTCCCCGAGTCCATCGCCGGAAACCGCCAGCAGTCCTGGAGTTACTATGGCCGGACACCGGTCATGACGGGTTCGGATGTGAGCAGCGGCACCGATTCCCTCAGACATATTGTCAGCGGAAAAGAACTGGATGGGATTCAGCCGGGTTGGCTGTTTGCGATCCTGTCGGGGTCCAACCGTGGATTCCGGTGCCGGATACAGATCGTTGATGACACTGAAGATGTTCCTGACGTCCTGCGAGCGATTGATTGCCAGAAACACGTCCGCAGTGCTGTCGCGACAGCACCAGCAAGCGGACAGGCCTGGGCGATATATCCCGAAGTCGCAAGAGGCACGACGTTTTCCTCGGTGAAGGGAAGCCCGCATGTGGTGTTGGGCGGCATCAGGGAACGGGTGACGGTTCTTTCTCTTGGTGGAGAAACAGGAACGAGGCCGCCATCACTTACGATTGTGGGGCCTCCTGCTGTCATTGGGGCGCTCCCATTTGGTTTTGGTGAAGTGATGAACGCCAGAGGCGATGTAAACGGCGACGGTTTTGGAGATCTCATTGTCGGTATTCCAGGGCTTGATACGGTCGTCTGGGCTGACCGCGATGTGCCGATGCTTGAGCGTGGTGGGGTATTTGTCTTTTACGGGTCGTTCCGGTTTGTCGGGATTACGGGTAATATTTCGTCCGTGGGGGCCGCCGGCATCAGGGATTTGAAGGTCCCGGCGGCAAGACCAGAAGTAACATTCCTTGGCGAGAATGCGGGAAACCGGCTTGGGGCATCGGTCTCCGCGGGACGGGAAACGAATGATAACCCTGTCACAGCCGAGGTGGAAGACCCAAGAACGGTGTATTTCGGTATCGCTATGGGTGCTCCATTTGCTGATGCAGATGGACGCACCGATGCAGGAAAAGTCTACGCGTTTCGGCTGGATCCGTTTATTGAGGGCCGTGACTGGCAAACCCCTGGGGCCCTGTCGGATTCCGTCTACAATTTCAGTGATCCCGACGGCCCGTCGGGACCATTGCTGTCGGATCACGGGGATTTTGAAATATGGGGAGCCGTGGCCGGAGACCGGCTGGGGGTCTCTGTGGACCTGACAGGCGATTACAATGGGGACTCTTACGTTGATCTGGCAGTGATGGGATTCGGGCCGTCGGAAGAAGGCTTTATAGATCTGTATATGGTCACGGCCTATTATGGCGAAAAACCGGCCGGTTATAGCATCAATCCCTCGACAACAGGTGGCCATGACGGTTTTCCATTGCAGACTATAAATATGGGAAACATTGATGTGAACCGTCGGGTGGACCTGAACGGTGACGGAAAGCTCGACCCATACGAAGACCGGTGTGTCTACTGTATTCTTGACCGCGCACAGCCCGGCCTGTTTGGCCTGCCGCAGGTAGTGGTTTTAGGAGGTCCGGTGGCAATTATTGCACCGGGAATCTTTACGGCAGACATGATGCCCGACGGAATGGATGACCTGGCCTTTCTGGTGAGCACACCGGAAGGGTCTCTGCCAGTGGTCTTGAACGGTAATCTCGCCGGCAATACCCCTTGGGTGACTCCAGAGCTGGATGTTTGCCAGCTCGATGCACTCGCGAATGCAGTCCAGCGTTATACGCTTGAGCAGGACATCCTGGACGCAGTGAACCAGGCATTGGGAAGACCCTCATGTAATCAGCCTTCACGGCGACGCGGTGTCATCTCCGGCCGTCCGTTCCCTCAAACAGGAAGTTCAGCAGTCCCCGAAGGTAATGACGGTTCAGGGGCGGTTGTCCGGGATCCCACATCGGGTCAATTCACTGTTTTTCTGGAAAATTTATCTGATTTGCCGTCCGACTTCGAGCGGATGGATGCAGCCGTTCCTACAATTAAGGAAAACACTATTTCTGTTGTACGTGAGCGGGTTCCGGATCCCGCCGAAATAATATGGGGTCCTGTTATTGCGACGGGACGCCCCGCCGGTGCGGCGTATCTGAGTATTATGCCTTCTGGATTCTTTGGGGCTGCGGATGTGAACGGAGATGGGCACGGTGACTGGGTGATCGTGGAAGGCAATCATCTG